>WAQR01000186.1 GCA_015520145.1 Candidatus Hydrothermarchaeota archaeon | reverse complement strand
GGATAGGGCAGCAGTCGTGTTCCTGGATGACAGGGTAGATTATTTCAGGTATTTCCCTGAAGATGTCAGGTATGAGCTGGAGATAGTGGATCAAAGAGATATCCATCTGGAAGTTGGAAGGTTCCATTCAAATGGATAACACAAGGGATAACAATGGGATAACACAGGGATAACATAACGATACCACAAAAGCTTTTTATGATTATGCATTAAAGAGAGGTATGAAGATATAAATGGAACTCGACAAATTAAGGGACAGGATTGACAGAATAGATGAAGAGATTATAAATCTCCTCGTCAGGCGTTTCCAGACTTCTGAAGATATTGCCAAGATAAAAAAAGAACTCCATCTTGAAATCGAGGATGAGAGGAGAGAGGAAGACGTTATTAGAAACTGTAAGAGGGCTTCAGGCGGGAGGCTGGATGACGAATTTCTGGAACAGTTGATGAACCTCATACTATCAAAAAGTAAAGAGATCCAGAGGGAGTCAGAGGCAAGATGAGGGTTGCACTACTTGGACCAAGGGGTACATACAGCGAGGAGGCCTTAAGACGGTTTGAGAGAAATGCCGAACCTGTTCTTTGTAAGGACATCGAGTCGATATTCGATAATGTGCTCTCAGGCAGCACGGAGTTTGGTATAGTCCCTGTCGAAAATTCTCTTGAAGGGTCTGTCAATATGACCCTGGACATGCTTTTGAAACAGGACGTAAAGATCTATAAGGAGATTGTCATTGACATAAATCACAATCTAATGGCGCTTCCTGATACCGATATCGCCCATATCAGGGAGATATATTCACACCCGCACGCCCTTGCCCAGTGCAAGAATTTTCTAAAAAGCATTAACGTGAGGACACGGAATTTTTTAAGTACTGCTGATGCTGCAAGAGAGATTAGAGATAGGAATCTCAAAAATACTGCGGCAATAGCACCGAAAGTGGCGGCAAAACTTTACGGGCTTAAGATATTAAAGGAGAACCTGCAGGACGAAGATTTTAATCAGACAAGATTCCTTGTAATCTCCAGAAAAGACCACGAAAGGACTGAAGATAGCAAGACCTCGGTGATATTCAGTCTCATAGATAAACCCGGTGCGCTTCACGAAGCACTTGGGATATTTGCATCGCATGACATTAATTTGACAAAGATCGAGTCCAGGCCTTCAAAAAAGGCACTTGGTGACTATGTATTTTTTGTAGACCTTGAGGGGCATCTGGAGGATACGGCAGTAAAAGATTCCATTGACGAGCTAAAACAGAAAACGGCTTTTCTAAAGGTTCTGGGGAGTTATGCCAGGATGTGAATGTAATTAATGATACACATGAAGAATATTCTAAAAGGGAGCATGATACTGACGTCCAGCAACCTGATTATCCGGGTTGCAGGATACATCTACAGGATTTTGATGGGGCGGATGCTGTCTCCATATGAATTTGGTATCCTGAATCTGGTACTTCCCATCCAGTATATAATCATCATACTGACATCTTCTGGTATTGCGCCAAGTATAGCAAAATTTGTATCAGAACTCGAGGCAAAAGGGGATATCAAAAGGAGAGATGCTGCAATTTCTTCCTCGGTACTGTATTTTACCCTTATTGGTGCGGTCATCGGTGCGGTATTATATCTTTTATCAGAAGTTATTTCAATAAAAATCTTTCATGACAGCAACATAGCAACACCTCTAAAGATTTCGTCGATAGCGATACCTTTTGGGATATTGATTGCTTCGTTTACCGGCACGTTTCAGGGGTTTAAAAGATTCGATTTTATGGGTATAACCCTTGTCGTTGAGCAGGTTTTGAGGATACTTTTTGCTGTACTCTTTGTTTCTATCGGGTTTCGTGCAGTAGGTGCAATCGGCGGGTCTACTCTGGGGTTTATATTAACATGTCCTGCTGCCTATCTTATTTTCAAAAGGTCGGGTTTAAAGATTTCAAAGGCGAATTTCAATGATTTTAAAAGGATATTGAGATTTTCAATCCCGATTTCTGTAACCGCACTTGCAGCAGCAGTATTGGGGTATGTTGATATCATCTTTTTAGGTTATTATCTGACTCCTGTGGAGGTGGGGATATATTCTGCGGCATCGCCTACCTCAAGGATGGTACTCGCGTTTTCTACTGCGTTGTATGCGACCCTTATCCCGGAGATATCCGGGCTTAAGGCTGGGCGAGACGTTAAAAAATATTACCTGCATTCGGCTGGCATGTCCCTTTTAGTGCTCGTGCCGGCGACCCTGGTATCAATTATTCTGTCAGAGTTTATTATTACACTTCTGTTCGGTGCAGTATATGCGAGTGCTGCCAGACCGTTTGAGGTGCTGGTGGTAGGGACTGCATTTTTTGGCATATTCATCCTGAATTCCGGGGTCTTTCAGGGGATGGGGATGCCAGGAGCACCGATGAAGATATTGATTTTTACAGCGTTTTTAGACATCGTTTTGAATGTTTTATTGATCCAGAGATACCAGATGATGGGTGCTGCCGTTGCCTCTACGTTGAGTTTTGCGTTTGCCGGTGTAGTCTCTTCATTTGTGCTGATTAGAGTTCTTAAACGGAAAAATTATAATTAAGCTATACCAACCATTCTTTCTTATCTCCTCTGTTGTATTTAACTCTGTTGTATTTAACTGGGGTACTCTGGTGCTTGCAATAAGAGCCGTCCTCCCTCCAACCCCTTTAGAAAAAGACATATAGTCAAACGATAGTACTTTAATCTCATGCCAGCCATAATCGAGATTGAAAACCTCTCCAAGAAATTTAGCGGATTTACAGCCCTAAAAGATATCTCACTTGACATCAAAAAAGGCGATTCCTTTGCAGTTCTTGGACCAAACGGTGCAGGGAAAACAACGCTTATAAAGATACTGAGCACACTCATAAAACCGACATCCGGCACAGTCAGGATAGATGGAATCGACATCGTCGAAGACCCGCTTGAAATAAAGAAGATAATCGGTGTGGTTTCTCATGAACCTTATCTGTATAACGAACTGACGGCCAGGGAGAACTTACAATTTTTCATCGACCTCTACGGATGCAGGGCAGACCCGGAGGAGCTGCTTTTGAAGGTGAACCTTAAACCAAAGGCAGATGATTTTGTCTCAACCTTCTCCAGAGGCATGAAACAGAGGCTCTCCATTGCAAGATCAATTGCCCATAACCCGAAGTTGCTCCTTCTCGACGAACCAACCGTCGGGCTGGACATCAAGAGCAGGAAAGACTTCTATAAGATGATAAAAGACCTCCACAAAAAAGGGACAACCATACTCCTTACAACCCACCTCATGGAAGATGCAGAAGTCCTTTGCAGAAACGGCGCAATAATAGACGGCGGGCATGTGGACGCCACAGGGAAGCTCATGGATATCAGAGGGAGGATTTCATGTTAAAATTCTTAGTAATCGCAAAAAAGGACCTGCTGGTAGAATTTCGAACAAAGCACACAATAAACTTCATGCTCCTCTTTGCAGCATTCACCCTGCTGATGTTCAGCTATATCGTCGGCATATATGTCTTCACCGTCCCAAATATTGTACCAGGGCTTTTATGGCTCGTCTTCATCTTCACAGGTCTCATCGGACTCTCCAAGGCGTTTATAAGGGAAAATGATATCGGAACACTTGACGGACTCAAACTCTCGCCTGTAAGTCCTGAATCCATCCTTATCGGAAAGACCATATACAACCTTGTCCTGATGCTCCTTGTAGAGGCTGTCACGTTCCCCATCTTCCTGGTCTTCTTCAATGTCACTGTAAAAGGGAGTGTTATCACAGCGTTTTTTGTAATCACTCTCGGCATACTCGGATTTGTGATTATCAGTTCCATACTCTCAGTCCTTGTCATGAACGCAAAGTCGCGAGAGCTGCTCCTGCCGATAATCGTTCTTCCCATACTCCTCCCTGAAGTAATCGTGTCAATTATTGTACTCAAAGAAGTCGTCGTTGAAGGAGCGTCATTTATAAATATCATTAGAGAGGTTATATTCATACTGGCATATACGGTCATCTGGGGATTTCTATCATTTTTGACCTTCGAATATGCGATTGAAGAATAAAATAAGAAATAAATAAAACAAATAGAAGAGGTCTGTAACAATGTCTGCCAAATGTCGTGCACTTGCATTTGTATTACTGGTAACTGCGTATTTTATGGTGTTATATGGGCTGTACAACGTATTCATGGTCTTTGGACCAATAAAGACTGAAATAGTGCCCATGCGGGAACTTTACAGGAACGTATTTTTTCACGTACCCATTAACGCGGTCACATATCTGGCATTTACCCTGACATTGATTGGCAGCATCATGTACCTAAAAAGCAGGGACATGAAATGGGACACCTTTGCGTTCAGCTCTGCAAAGCTTGGCCTGGTATTTTGTACACTCACACTTATAACCGGGATGGTATGGGCAAAAGATGCATGGAACGCCTACTGGAACTGGGACCCCAGGCAAACCACTGCCCTCATCCTCTGGTTCCTGTTTGCAGCTTACTTCTCACTTAGGTCTGCCATTGACGACAGGGAGGCCAGGGCCAGACTATCTGCAATACTTGGTATTTTTGGATACGTTGGTGTGCCGCTGACATATATCTCCACAACGGTCTGGTTTTCACTCCATCCAAAACTTAGTGACTGGGCACTTGGAGAGGAGATGAAATTCGTTTTGATGCTTAATATGTCTGGTGTGATGATAGTTTTTGCATATATATTATGGCTGGAAATCAGGTATCAGAATCTGAAATCGGGAATAAATATGGAAAAAGCTTAAAAGTATCCATGAGAATGTGTTTAAGAGAGCAAGTTTTTAGGAGACCAAAATGGAATATCAAAGTATCTTTATAACAGCAACCGTCCTGTGGACAGCGTTAATCCTGTACCTGATTCATCTGGATTTGAGAATCAGAAGACTTGAAAAATGATTGAATGAAAAATGATTGAACGGGAAAGGGGTAGAAAAGAAAATGAATAAAAAGACAGCAAAAAAAATGAAACTGGTTGTAGGAGCAGTAATTATATTCCTCTTTATAGGGATAGGGTTCAGTGCACTTTCTGGATTTATAAATCCCTATAAGACAGTAAGTGAGGTTATCCAGAACCCTTCAGATTACGAAAACAGGCAGATACAGGTCGAAGGTTATGTCATAAAAGATACGATAACCTGGGCACCAGGCGATCTGAGATTTAGTATAACAGACGGGAAAGAGAATCTGGATGTAGTATATCAGGACGTACTGCCGGCAAATTTCCCTGTTACTAAAAATTATAGTGACAATTCACGTCTGGATGTCGTGGTTATTGGAAGCCTGGTTCCTCCTTCCAAGTTTAATGCCACCCAGATTCTTGTAAAATGTCCTTCAAAATATGAAGCAGAGTTGAACGGAAGAACCCAGGATGAGAATATATAAAAAGATATAGAATGAAAGAATATGCCGGACGCAGAGAGAGCTGACAGACCTGACAGAGATAGCAGAGGTGGCAAAATGATAACAATTATCGGAACAGCGCACATCTCCCAGGAAAGTGTCGATGAGGTAAGGGAGAAGATACTTGAACTGAAACCTGATGTGATTGCTGTAGAGCTTTGCGAATCGAGGTACAAAGGACTTTTTGAGCAAAAGGATATCCCTCTTTTTGATCTAATAAAAAGCAAGAACTCCACACCTTTTATAATCAATGTACTCCTGTCAATTTTACAGCGGAGACTTGGGGCAAAAGTCGGTGTAAAACCTGGAAAGGAAATGCTCGTTGCTATAGATATCGCAAAAGAGACTGGAACAGATTTCTCTCTCATCGACAGGAACATAATAATAACCTTTAAACGGGCTATTGGCACGATGAGTTTTTTCGAAAAGTTAAGAAGCATAAAAGATATTGCCATGACCTCATCTATCGAGAAGTCAGACCTTGAAAATAAGATAAGTGAGATGAAAGAAGAGGCAAATCTTGGAGAGATCCTTGATGATTTAAAAACCACATCGCCGCGGATATACGAGGTGCTGGTAAAAGAGCGCGATGCCTATATGGCAAAGAAGCTCGTTGACCTTGAAAAACGGTATAATAATATCGTTGCGGTCGTAGGAGCGGGTCATAAAAGAGGGATCGAAAAGTATCTCCAAAACCCTGAGACCATCCCTGAGCAGAACGCCCTCCTCGAGATACCCAAAAAAAGATTCAGTTTGTTAAAAATTTTAAAGTATGCAGTACCTTTGATCATTATCACTCCATTTATACTGGCAGTTAGTAAAGGTATACCCATTAAAGAGCCGATAGGTAAATGGATATTAATAAACGCTGTCCCAACATTTCTGGGTGTCGTGATAGTTGGGGGGAGTATTATCTCTGCAACAGTTGGTGCGGTAGCATCTCCTCTCACCTCTCTAAATCCCATGATGGCGGCAGGCTGGTTTGCAGGTGCAACAGAACTCAAGATAAGGAGGGTTACAGTTAACGATGTTTCAACCATGTTCAAAACCACAGGTTTTAAAGAACTCTATAAAAATAAGGCGTTCAAAGTACTGCTCGTGACAGCGATGGCCAATATAGGGAGTATGATAGGTACGTCTGCCGCGTTTCCAACAATTGTATGGCCGCTTTTAAAGAGCATATTTGGCTGGTAGGGCAGGAGAGCAGGTTGAGAAAAGAGGTGACAATATGAGGATAGCCAGTTTTATAAAATTTTATCTAATCCTGACGGCATTTCTGTTTATCTTTTATTCATATTATCCAGCAGACCTCTGGAGCAAGATATTTTTGTTTCTGGCATTGACCATCTTCTCTCCCTATCTCTTCAAGCTGGTGGTCGAGTTTCGCGGGGTAAAGAGAGGAGATACCGTACTTGCAGCGATTTCCAAAAAGACCATGTTCGGATTCAATATCCAAAAGCTCCCTGCTAAAGCACTGTCAGGCGGTAAAGTCGGAGATGTTATTGAAGTGGAACTCGGGTCTGCAAGGGCAAGTGGAGAGATCAGGAGTATGGGCGGAATCATCTTCCCGGCCGAAGTTAACATTTTATATTATGGCAGTTACGGCGAACACGACGTTATCGATGTAAGTGCAGGAGAATGAAATGGAATTCACATTTAGTAAAAATGAATTGAAAGAACTTGCGATATCGGCAGTGGTTATTGGGTTCAGCTTTGCCTGGATACGGAGAGG
>WAQR01000185.1 GCA_015520145.1 Candidatus Hydrothermarchaeota archaeon | reverse complement strand
TCTCCTATGAGAGGACAGGTCTTGTAGATGCAAAAGATATCGGAGAGAGTCTTAAAGCAGAAATTGTTTCAGGGAAGGTGGTAAGAGAACTCGTATCAGAGACAGGAGGTGGAGATGATGGGCGGGAAGAAGCCAGACGTCTGGAGGTAATAATGAGGTCTGGTGCACTACCTGTCAAGGTGGATATTGTAGGAAGCTACGGCGTATCTGCCACCTTAGGAGAGGGATTTGCAAGAAGTGCTGTAATTGCAGGGATATTCGCATTTGTCGGTGTTGCTGTATTCCTCTTTTTGAGATACAAGAAACCTGTCGTGGTTGCCCCGATACTCATAACAGGGTTCAGCGAGGTTGCGATAATCCTCGGGTTTGCATCTGCTGTAAGGTGGAATATTGACCTGCCAGCAATTGCCGGAATAATCGCAGCAGTGGGGACTGGGGTGGATAACCAGATTGTGATAATGGACGGGGTACTTAGTGAGAAACAGAAATCCATGAGACACAGGATAAATAGTGCGTTCTTTATTATCCTCGGGTCGTATTTCACCCTCTTTGCAGCAATGCTGGCACTGTCCCTTGTAGGGATGTCGATGCTTATAGGCTTTGCCTTTACAACCATTGTCGGGGCGACATCAGGGGTCTTTATTACAAGGCCAGCATATGCGAGAATGATTGAGCATCTCCTGGAAGAGAAGATTGGTAACAAAAGACTTCAAAAAAGAAGAAAGAGAAGGGTACGGAAGAAATCCGGGAAATCCAGGAAAAAGAAGAGTTAAAAGAAGAGTTGAAGAATTATCTCCTGCTACTAAACCTTTTAGCCGCGTTCTTGTACTCCTCTAATTCCTCTTTTGATATTGGCTTCAGTTTCTTCATAGCCTCTTCAAAGTGAGACATCTTCAGCTTCAGGTCATTTTTTAAGGTTTCCCTGTCCATTTCCCTGCCGGTTTTCACGTATTCCCTTATCGCGAGCATGACTGCCTCGTTGCAGAGTGCTGCTATATCTGCCCCTGTGTACCCTTCTGTCATCTCTGCAAGCTTTTTTATGTCAACGTCTTCGATGGGTTTTCTGGCAGTATGGATCCTGAATATCTCTTCTCTTGCCTCCTTTTCAGGCGGCGGGATGTATAAGAGCCTGTCGAATCTGCCGGGCCTCAAAAGCGCCTGGTCAACTATATCCGGCCTGTTCGTTGCCCCGATTACAACAACCCCTTTGAGTTCTTCAAGACCGTCGAGTTCTGTAAGTATCTGGCTTATCACCCTCTCTGTGACATGGGAATCTGACCCCGTGCCCCTGGTCGGGGTAATCGAATCGATTTCATCCAGGAAGACAACGCATGGGGCGGCCTGTCTGGCCTTCCTGAAGGTCTCCCTTACTGCCTTCTCGCTCTCTCCCACCCATTTGCTTAAGAACTCCGGGCCTTTGACCGAGATGAAGTTGGCTTCGCTCTCGTTTGCAACTGCCTTTGCGAGCATGGTTTTACCTGTACCCGGCGGGCCGTAAAGTAGGATGCCTGTCGGGGGGTTCGCGTCCATGTGAGAGAAGAGGTCGGGGTATTTCAGAGGCCATTCAACCGCTTCAGTGAGTTCCTGTTTTGAGTCTTCAAGCCCCCCGATATCGCTCCACCTCACATCAGGGACCTCAACGAGGACCTCTCTCATAGCACTCGGTTCTGCTTCCATGAATGCGTCTTCGAAATCCTTGTATTTGACCTCGATCTGTTCAAGCACCTCTGCCGGGATATTTTCCACATCCAGGTCGATTTTCGGCAGTATCCGTCTAAGCGCCCTCATCGCAGCCTCTTTGGCCAGGGATGCCAGATCTGCGCCGACGAACCCGTGGGTTTTTTCAGAGAAATCTTTTATAATCCGCTCCCGTTCTTTTTCGTCGTCTGGAAGTGGCATGCCTCTGGTATGTATCTGGAGTATCTCTTTTCTGGCGTTTTTGTCAGGCACGCCGATCTCTATCTCTCTGTCAAACCTTCCAGGCCTCCTAAGTGCCGGGTCGATTGCATTCGGCCTGTTTGTCGCTCCGATAACGACCACCTGCCCCCTGGACTCCAGCCCGTCCATCATGGCAAGAAGCTGTGCTACAACCCTTCTCTCCACCTCTCCTGTAACTTCTTCTCTTTTGGGTGCGATTGAATCCAGTTCGTCTATGAAAATGATGCTCGGGGCATTTTCCTCGGCTTCTTTGAATATCTCTCTAAGCCTCTCCTCGGATTCGCCGTAATATTTGCTCATTATCTCAGGGCCGCTTAGGCTTGTGAAGTTTGCCTCGGTCTCGTTTGCCACGGCCTTTGCCAGGAGCGTTTTACCTGTCCCTGGAGGCCCGTGCAGCAGGACGCCTTTGGGCGCTTCCACACCCAGCCGTTCAAATATCTCAGGGTGTTTTAACGGGAGCTCTATCATCTCCCTCACTTTCTGGACCTCGTATTTCAGGCCGCCGATATCCTCATAGGTGACCCTTGGGATCTTTGTCTCTAAAATCTCTTTTGCAGGTTTTTCGGTAACCTCCACTGTGGTGTCATAGGATATTATAGCAGCATGTGTGATAGGGGTGATGTTTGTTACTATCAGGCCGATTTTCCTGCCCATCACGTTTATCTCAATCATATCTCCTTTGGTTACAGCCCTGTTTTCCAGAAACTGCCTAAGATATGTCTCACCTCCAACGATTCTCAACGGCTCGGTTGGAGCGAGCCTTATTTTTTCAGCCCTTTTTGCTTTGACTTTCCTAATCTTTACCTTGTCATCAATACCAATCCCGGCGTTTCTCCTTGTTGAGCCGTCTATCCTGATTATGTCCAGGCTGATATCTTCAGGATACCCCGGCCAGGAAATCGCTACGGTCGTTTTCTTCCCGGTTATTTCTATTACATCGCCTGTGGTTAGGCCGAGTTTTTCGATAACCTGTGGGTCAACCCTGGCAATCCCCCTTCCAACATCGTTTGACCGTGCTTCAGCAACCTTTAATTCAACTTCCATTTTTTCCTCCTCAACTATTTTAATTATTTTATTATTATTCTGATTATTCTGCTGTGAATAAATATTTTTCTTTTTTATATTTTGTATAGTTTTATATATAGTATAATTTATAGCCAGGACACCTCTGCTCCCGTATTGCGCAGCAACCGCTGCATTTTCCGGGATTGAGGTGTCCTTTTACCTATCACATCCTTCCGTCTCACTCTTCCATCTCACTCTACTTTTACATCAAACCCTTCCTGTCTTCTGGGCTTTTTGAGTTTGGCTTTGATTTCGAGTATTCCGTTGTTGTACCTTGCTTTTGTGCTCCTCGGGTCTATCTCTGCTTTTAGCTGGATGTTCTTGTAATATTTCTTGTCTTTTGTCTCTGCCTTTATTTCAAGGCTGTTCTCAGTTGCGTTTGTCTTGATGTCTTTTTTGTCGACACCGGGCATCTCGGCTGTTATAATTATCTCGTTTTTCTTCTCGTCTACGATCTGCTCTGCAAAAGGTTCTCTTACACCAGAATGCAGACCGAGACCTATGCCCGGGATGCCACCTACGTCAACGTTTCCCCAGGTCTTTATCTCTGGTTTCCCTTCTTCTCCTATCCTCATGGAGAATCCATAGTACAGCGGCTCGCCTATTCTGTATGCACCTGCCCTGAAGAGTTCGTCAAACATCCTGTCTATGTTTTCAAATTCTTTGAAGATGTCATTGAAATATCTCCTTCTGATATCCCACATTTTCTATCACCTCCTGTATCCGTGTATTTGATGGGTATTTAATAACATTTTGTTACTATAATGTACAGGAGGGTGTAACAAGTTAAAATATTTTAATAACCAGGGGTTAGAATAATATCGCGTGGGAGAGAGAAATATGAGGATGGCTTTTTAAAGTTAATTAAGGAAAGAGAACTTGAGAAATTTAAGAGTGTCGTGTTGGATGAAAAAGAAAGGGTTTGTTTACTCTGTTCAGAGGCAGAGCCTGATAAATGTCACAGGAAATTATTGGCCGATTTCTTTAGTAAGTTAGAAAATAACGT
>WAQR01000184.1 GCA_015520145.1 Candidatus Hydrothermarchaeota archaeon | reverse complement strand
TATAGTGAGAGGGTCATATGAACCAATAGTAGTTCGCCACTTTGACCATAGCTCCCGCTAATTTTGTACCCTGACAGTATTTGCCAGATAGGTTTATCACCAACATAAATGCGATCAAAAGACTGTTCTTCTCAATGACCCGGCCAGCTATACTATATTTAGCAGGCGCTGAATGTGTTTCTTATCCTGGGTATTTCCTTTCTGGATGGTAAGGGCTGTCGGAACATCGTTTATCCCGGTCGAGGACATCATGATATCGCTCAAGCAAGAGGAAATAGCATTTGCCTACATCAATAAAACGAAGTTTCAAAAAGCTCTAAAACAAAGATTTAAACGAAATTTCAAATGGCCGTATATTGACCCTACAGCCTGAGATTCTCTCTTACATCCAGAAGTCTCCCTCCAAGATATATTGCGATTAGACCCAGCATGACAAGGATCAGATAGCCAGGCAGTATCTCAGCTAAATCGACTGACGGATTTGAAGACAGCCTGGATATCAGAGATGCAGGTGACATGGCATATATCTCCTTCCTAAGAGACAGCGGTAAAAAGAATAAAATCGATGCAACAATCAGTATGAGGGTGACCCCTGTGTTCGCGTCTTTTATGTTATCAGAGAACGCCGAGATTATTATCCCAAAACCGATAAATGCCAGATTTAGAAGAATAAGGAGCAAAATTAAAAGAGAGACATTGTATACGGCAATCCCCCTGAAATTCAGGAGGACTATCCATAAAAATGCCTGAAGCAGTGCAATCACAAGGATGGGAAGGGTCTTGCCGATGATTATCTCCCTCTTGGTAAGCGGAGATGCTATGAGGATTTCATAGGTCTTCCTCTCCTTTTCCCCGACAATCGAATCCGTCATCATGTTTGTCGAGAGGAATGTGGGCAGGAGCAGGATGAACGGGATCAGAATCCCGTACATGAGCTCTACAAACTCCGGCGCGTCTGCCGTCCCTCTCACAGCTCCAAGATATATCACCTGCACCCCAATAGGTTCTGTAAGCACGTCGGGATCGTATTCTGGAGGCATGCGCTCCCTCATCAACCTATCAGAAAGCTCTTCTATCCTCTTTGATATCTCGCTGTCTGCATATCCTGAGAGTACGTTGGTGTTGTCAAGGTAGAGGATAGACTTCACGTCCTGGCCGTTTTCGATTTTTTCTTTGATATTTTCAGGGAATACAATGATGGCAACAAGGTCGTCTGCTTCCACCATATCCTTCAGGTCCGCTGTTCCTCCAGTCTCCTTAATGTCAACCACCTTAAGCCCTTTGAATTTCAGGTCGAATTCATTATTGATCACCCCAACCCTCGGCTGGGCAGACAGTATGAGTTCGCCACCTGTCTCAGGTGCGGCTATGGATGTGTAGAGGATTGCCGTATAAATTATCCCGATTACCATTATCATCTGGACAAAAAACGCAAGGATATACACCCTCTCGGTTACGATGTCCATAAATTCTTTCCTGGCAAGTTCAAGCCTCTGGTCTATCTTAAAGCCAATTCGTCTAAAATTCCAGGGCGAGTCGAACCTCATACCGCACCACCCACAATGACCAGATTATAAAGTGCATGGATACCCGCTGCCAGCAAAAAGAGATATAAATAAAATGACCTCGTTTTGGAGATGCCAAGCCCAACAATCCCTGACGAAACAGCATGGATGACAAGTGTTGTCCCGGCCCTCATTGTAAGAATACCCAGTATCATTGATGGTACAGAGAGCAGGGCCATCAAAACAACGAATATATTCTCAAACAAGAAAAAACTAAACCCGCAAAGTGCCCCGTAACCTGCCCATTTCCCCGGGTCAGATATCAGATTGGGCCTTCTCACCCTAATTGACATCAGGACTAAAGGTTTCATGAACTCCTCGATTATGGCAAATGCGATTATCATTAAAAACAAGGAGAGATTTCCATATCCGAAAATATAAAGTAATACCACCCCGAGTGAAATCTCGAGCAGGAGGGAGATTGGAAGAGAAACGAGCCCAGAAAATATGGAAACAAGAGATATCCCAAGCCCCGGCCGTTTCTCGAACCTGTCCAGAATCGAGTCAACAGTGTCAGAGAATAGCTGGAAAACACCAGGTCTTGGCCCGAAAATTATGTCGTCCCTCTCGAAAATCTTCGATGTGAAATAGGTCAAAATGCCAGAATAGATGCCAAGGACAAATATCTGGAAAAGGTAGGTAAACTGCCCTACAGGCGTCCCGACAACGAGCCTGGAAATCGAATTGAACGGATTTATCTCAAACAGCTTAATCGGGTTGAAGAATTCTACACTAAGAGACAGGATTATTGCTGTAAAGACAAAGACATACATAAGCATCAGCGAAATGTTTGCTTCCTTGACACTTTTAGAATACGTTGCCAGGAAAAACGCAGTAGATATCACGCCTGCATTCAGTGCTGCCAGGAGGACGAATACCCTGGTGAGGTTTGTAACAGGGATGCCCTGGATACTGATAGCCAGCAGCCATATCAGGCACTGGATGGTTATAAAACCAAAAACGTTTACAAATTTCCCAAAGACTATGCTGCTCCTCTTTATCGGTGATGTCAAAAGGCTCTCAATGGTCTTCCTCTCTCTTTCCCCGACCATCGAATCAACGATAAGGCTCCCTGACATGAAAATCGGGAAAAACAGGACAATTGGAATCAGATACCCCAGAAAAAAGCTCGAGAATCTCGACCCCTCTTTTTCGATAACGACAGGTTTTAAAAACTGCCTTTCAATAATAATGGGTGCAGTATCGTCCAATTCGAGGCGGGACTTCCAGTCTCTTGAGATTATCGAAGATGCGCGGTCAATTGAGTCAGTGATTGCATCGTATGCAGATTCCCTCTTTATGTTCGAGGAGAGGATAGTTACCTTTACAAAAAGCTTCTTTAAAGCGGTTTCATCATAGCCGTAAGGGATCTCGATAACTGCTGCTATCTTACCATTTTTTAAATCTTCCACAGGAAACGAATCGTAATAGGTGATGTCCAGTCTCTCATTTTGTGAGAGTTCCTGGCCGAGTACCGTATCTTTTAACTGCCCCTGATGCCACACAACCCCCACCGGCACAAAATCTTTCATTGTAGGGGCTGGAAGTGCAAGGTTGTTTTCTGCTAGAATTGAGCTGAAGGCAGGGATGATGGTCAAAAGCAGGGCGAGCTGGATAATGAGACCTGCCATATATTTCCTGTTTGACAGGATGTCTTTGAGTTCCTTTTTTAAAATGATAAGGAATGATAAAACCATGCGGTTCACCCTCCACCAACAAAATGGACAAACACATCGTCGAGGGTGGGATTTTCCACGCCATTTTCCTTTACGACATTTTTTAAATCATCAGGTTTTCCGACTGCTACAAGTCTTCCATTATTCAGCACCCCTATCCTGTCGCAGAGCATTTCAGCCTCCTGCATATTGTGGGTGCACAGCAGGATGGTCTTTTTTCTCTTCTGCTCAAAGACGAAATTTCTCACAGATATCGCTGTACCCGGGTCAAGGCCAAAAGTCGGTTCGTCTAAAACGAGTATCTCAGGGTCATGGATTATGCTTCTTACAATCATGAGCCTCTGCCTCATGCCCTTTGAGAATGTCGAAATCTTCGAGTCCATCCTCTCACGAAGCCCGACCATCTCAAGCAGATCTTTGATTCGCCTCTCCGGATTTTTGACTCCATATAATTTAGCAAAAAAGGCCAGAAGTTCCCCCGGGGTCAGCCTCTCGTAAAGATTCGGTTCTTCTGGAAGGTATCCAAGGATGGATTTTGCCTTGATCGGGTCTTTAGTGATGTCGTATCCGCCTACTTTTATCGTTCCCTCTGTCGGCTTTAAAGACCCGCACAGCACCCTGACAAGTGTTGTTTTCCCTGCTCCATTTGGCCCGACGATTGTAAATAGCTCCCCCTTATTTATCACCAGGTTGAGATTCTCGACTGCCGTAAATCTTCCATATTTCTTGGTCAGGTCTATAATTTCAATCATTATAAACCAATTGAGCTTTTAAGTTTTAAAAAATTAACGAGGTAGAGGGCGCAATCTAACTCTCTATCTATATTGTGAACTATAAAGTTCCTCTATCCTGTTGAGTGTATCTGTGTCCTCAGGGCCTTTGTCTTCCCTTATTTTTATCACCCTTGGAAACCTCAGTGCAAAACCTGATTTATATTTTTGGGATTTTTGTATCTCCTGGAATGCCACTTCCACCACGAGCTCTGGCTTCAGTTTGACCCTGCCGCCTGAATTGAATTCCACAAGGGGTTTTAG
>WAQR01000183.1 GCA_015520145.1 Candidatus Hydrothermarchaeota archaeon | reverse complement strand
CGCTAAAACAGAGGATTCCTGATTTGGATTTCATGGGTTAATAGATATGGAAATAAAGAAGATAAATCTTTTGGATGCTCCAGTATCTTTGAATGAAATTTAGTAATCCTCACAACCATCATGTGTGCTTGATATTGGTTGTAGACGAACCTATGGCCTCCTCCGGAGATACTGACCGCACCGCAAGTTTTATATAGAAGTTCCTAACCATGTCCTTAGTGCTATTTAATGTGGATATATCTAAAAAAAAGCGTGAAAAAATGTGTGAGATTTTCATTTCTTTTAAGATAAAGTTAATATCTTAAGAGAAATCAATAGAAATAGAATATGCGTTTAGTAAACACAAAAAGGAGGTGTATTGATGGCAGCGCAAATGGGCGGACAGCCGATTTTGATACTATCAGATAAGACACAAAGGACAATAGGAAAAGATGCACAGAGGATGAACATACTCGCTGCGAGAGTGATCGCAGAATCAGTAAAGACAACACTCGGGCCTAGGGGAATGGACAAAATGCTCGTAGACTCTCTTGGTGATGTTGTAGTAACTAATGATGGAGTGACTATCTTAAAAGAAATGGACGTAGAACATCCTGCTGCCAAGATGATGGTCGAGGTGGCCAAGACCCAGGAAGACGAAGTGGGCGACGGGACAACCACGGCAGTTGTAGTTGCAGGAGAGCTCCTCAAAAGGGCAGAAGAACTGCTTGACCAGGACGTTCACCCCACAATTGTTGCAGAAGGTTACAGGCTTGCAGCAGACAAGTCGAACGAGATATTAAAAAAGATTGCAGTAGACGTATCAGTCAAAGACGACGAAACATTGAAAAAGGTAGCAACGACAGCCATGACAGGCAAGGGTGCAGAGAAGGCAAAGGAATATCTTGCAGAGATTGTCGTAAAGGCAGTTAAAGCCGTTGCCGAGGAAGAGGACGGGAAGATAACGATTGACATCGACCACATAAAGGTCGAAAAGAAAGAAGGCGGAGGTATAGAGGACACGGAACTTATCAAAGGTGTATTGATTGACAAGGAACGGGTACATTCATCTATGCCGAAGAAGGTAGAAAATGCGAAGATTGCCCTCATAAATTCCGCACTTGAAGTCAAAGAGACCGAGATAGATGCTGAGATTAGGATCACAGACCCGAACCAGTTAAAGGCATTCATCGACGAAGAGGAGAGCATGTTAAAGGGCATGGTTGAGAAGATCAAAACTGCCGGCGCAAACGTGCTGTTCACACAAAAAGGTATTGACGACCTTGCCCAGCATTATCTTGCAAAGGAAGGGATATTTGCAGTAAGGCGCGTGAAAAAATCTGACATAGAGAAACTCTCCAGGGCAACAGGTGCAAACATCGTAACCAATATCGACGACCTTTCAGGCGATGATCTTGGAAAAAGCGGTGTAGTAGAGGAGGTCAAAATCGGCGACGATGAGATGATCTACGTAAAAGAATGCAAGGACCCGAAATCTGTAAGCATCCTTGTAAGAGGCGGTACTGAGCACATCGTTGACGAGGTGGAGAGAGCGATTCAGGACTGCCTTGGAGTCGTCCCTGCCGCAATCAAAGACAAAAAGATACTCGGCGGCGGCGGAGCATCTGAGATCGAGGTTGCAAAAGAGCTGAGAAAATATGCGAAAAGTGTAGGCGGCAGAGAACAGCTTGCAATCGAGGCATTTGCAGATTCAATGGAAGTGATTCCAAGGGCACTTGCAGAAAACGCTGGACTTGACCCAATCGATACGCTTGTCGATTTGAGGGCAGGTCACGAAGAGTCAGACGGGTCAACCAGGGGCATTGACGTATATAGCAACGAAGTAAAGGACATGATCAAAGAAGGGGTCATCGAACCACTGAGAGTCAAGGTACAGGCAATAAATTCTGCAAGCGAAGTCGCAGTGATGATCCTGAGGATAGACGACGTAATAGCTGCGTCTGGACTCGGCAAAGGAGAGGGCGGTGGCATGCCACCAGATATGGGTGAAATGGGCGGTATGGGTGGTATGGGCGGAATGCCGCCAATGTAGTAGTGCCGTAGTGCCGCCGTTGTAATACCCTAAATTATGCGAGGAAACCCGAGAAAACCCTTGTGCAAAGCGGTGCCGACAAGTGCGCCGCTTACCCCTTTTATTTTCAGTCTTTCAATGTCTTCTTTTCTAAGCCCTCCTCCGACGATTATTTTTGAGTTCTCTTTTATTTTCAGGATCTTATCAAGCGCGCTGTCAGTACCGCTAAGCGTACCGACTGCCGAGATGTTTAGAATGATAAACCTGGTGATGCCTTCCTTTCTAAGTGCTTTGAATGCCTCTACCGGGGTTTCCGGGAGCTCTGGAAGGGCACGGGATATGACCCGACCGTCCTTGATGTCTATTGATACAATAGGATCTTTCACACATCCAAGAGTTTCGATGTCTTTTAATGTCTCTGTCCCGATTATTATATCAATGTCACAACCGATGTTCTGAAGTTTTTCTATATCTTCGCTCCCCTCTATCCCGATATCGACCATCAGCCTTTTTATCCTTGCAAGTTTTCCAAGGGTTTTTATATCTGGAGTACCTCTCATAATGCCGTCAAGGTCAGCAACATAGAGCCTATCAAATGGAAGGTTTCCTGCAATTTCTACAGGGTCTGACGAGCATGCAAATACCGTCTCCAGTTCCCTGTACTCTTCCCTTTTACCAGATTTCCCGGCGACTGCTTTGCCGTCCATTATGTCGAGTACTGGAATGATTTGAATGTTATCACCCTATTTTATCAGTTGATATTTAGATGTAGCATTTACCGATATTATTTAATACTCCAACTAATATAATATTATCGCGGTGGTCCTTATGGCAGAAATGGATGAAAAAATCGTTAAAGAACATTTAAACAATCTAGTAAATGCTCTCGTAGCTCTAGCACCAACTAGGAACTATATAACGCAATTTTTGATGGTAGCAGATGAACAAGACTATCCAACAATGTATGAAGCATATCCCGAACTTCTAAAAGATGAAAAAATGCGTAAGAGTCTTGAAAAACTCTTCGGAACAACATTCGGTAGCAGAGTTAAAATCGGATATGGCAAGGGAAGGGAGATAATAAGCTTCATAAATGATATTTTTACATGGTTTGATGAGGAGGATTTCAGAGAAGAATTATCATTGATGTTAAAAGATGTAAGACAAGGAGATATTCCAAATTTAAAAAGAGAGTGGGTAAAATCATTGCTAAGTGGAGCATCTAACGAACCAACATACGGAGATAAATCAGTAAAAATCTTAAAAGCAATGCTGAAAGTTAATGAAGAAGAAAGATGCGTCTCTGCTGATGTTTCTTTCTCGGAGTTATACAACCGTACTAATATAGTTGAACATGAACTAAGGAGAACTATCGAATTTTTGGAAAATAAAATGAAGTTAGTAGAGAGTAGACCAAATGACAATGTTAGGATGAAAGATATATTGTCTTCACACCAAGACTTAATTGTTGAATTATTCGGAGAGTAAAATTGAACCAAGAAACTTCAAGTAAAAAAAGAGAAAGAAAAAAGGAAAGAAAGGAAGTTGAACCATCAGATAGAGCTAAGACGATAAAGGAAACTAAAAATAAAGGAAAAATATTCACTACACCAATATTTTCTCCTATTCAGTACCCAGGAGAAATTGACCCCCCAAAATTAAACCCTGATTACCATTTTAATATAAAACCTGAGAAATTCTTAAAATTCGATAGAGTCTTGTCTGTACCTATTACTCTATCAAAAATCAGAATGAGGAAAGAAATAAAGATAAAACTTCCTTTACCACGTTTTTTAAGCACGAAAAGTCAACTACTTTCTTTTCCAAGTATAATTTTTAAACGAACACTTGTAATTAGACTACCAATGCCAACGTTGTCTACAGTAAGACATAAAAAAATACTAGAGCCCAACATTCATTTTAGAGTTGGAACAATATCAGAACGTAGGTTATTGGCTATTCCACCATTATCAAAAGTTAGCTCAAAGGGATTAAGGTCGATAGGGGAAATCCAGAATACAGAGAAAGAAAGATTACCTTCTGAGTTTATGGAATTAAAACCAGAAAATATGGGGCCAAATCCAGTATTCGAGCAATTGCCGAAAGAAGAGACAGCCAAAGAATCTAAAGAGGCGTTAAGTGGAGTAGGAGCTCTTGGAGACGGTGGAGAAGGCGAAGGAAAGGAACCAGAAGATATAATCGACAAACTTTTCACCCCGTTACATGGTCGTGGCAGTTTTGATTGGGACATAAACCGTCCTGTTTGCATAATACTGGAAGGTGATAAAGACGAAGGTAGAAGAATAATAGAGGATATTGTATCTACAAGGTATACTTTCCAAGGAGTTTACAAATTCTCTAAAAGTTTGCCATGGGGAGAAAGTGGAGGTGAACGTTCCGAGCTCAGTGATATAAAATCTAAAGAGAATTCGAGCATTGACAAAAAGATTAAGGAGGAAGATATTCTAATAG
>WAQR01000182.1 GCA_015520145.1 Candidatus Hydrothermarchaeota archaeon | reverse complement strand
ATATTATATAAATAACTTCCAGACGAGAGGTTTTTGAGCAAAATAGTGCACAACTATTTTTAGTACACTTACATATATCCTCAGGACAGATTAGCACAGTCCACTCAGTTGCATACGTTAAGAATTTCTGGCGTATTATTGAATACTGTTGAATATTTTGGAGGGTAACTCCATGGACAGGACAGAATTTATTGAGAAATTTGCAACAAGCAGGTATATTGCAAAAAGAAACGAGAAGGCAAGGCGGACAAGTCAGGGGATGATAAAGTTCAAGTATCTTAGAGGGATATCCTTTGAGAATGACGGTAAAGATTATTCCATTGACCTCTGCGAGATATGCATACACCCGAAAGGAAAGACCATGAACATATTTAAGATGTGCACATCGTTTGATGGGGTGGATATAATAAAATTAGTAAAAGACTTAAAAATATGCTCAAAAATCTATTTTAACCGTGAGGTAGAACCAGGTGAACATGGGTACTATCTGCCAAATCTTGTAATACCTCCTGACCCTGCGATGATTATGGAGCTTGGTAACCACATAAAAGAAATCGAGGGCATTGCTGTAAATATTTACGACCCACAAAAAGACAGGCGCGGGGCGTTTTTGATTGACGAAGATTTTTTTGCCCCGCTTAGAAGGGACCCGGACACTGAGGGGCTGGATAATGCCGGGATATTCACTAACTTCATGATGGACTTTATCGAGACACTGTAAGACACTGTAATTTACATTCTTAAAATATTACATTCTTAAATGACCCGTTCTTAGACCAGTTACTTTAATTTACGTGAACTACGGGAAACCAGCAGGTCCACCAGGACGACACCCGTACCGATGAGCTGAGAGATGATCCAGGCTGCACCCACACCCACAAGCTCCATCTTATCCATTAGAAAATAGCTCAATACAAGGGCACTTGCAGCTATCACACCATTGATAATGACGACTGCCTTGACTTCCTTTCTGATATTTTTCAAAGTTACGTAGACCGTGTTAAACGCAAGCGGGATGCTTGCCAGTGCCAGGAGTCTTAAAAGTGCCACTGCATTTTCAGAATACTGTTTTCCAAAAAGTAACAGGAGCCAGTCAGCAAGGAAGAACACAAAGAGGATTGCAGGTGTTAAAAGCGCGAAGATGAATTTAAACGACTTTAACATCTGCTCCCTTACCCTGCTCTCGTCCAGGGACGCCTCTGCCAGGAAAGACGATGACATGGCCACAGGGATTACATAGACCAACGTCATCATCATCCACGACACATAGAAATATGCAGCCATCGATGGAGAGAGCATATTTGCAATCATCAGCGGCAGGATAAAACCTGGAGCATTTGTAAATATACCTGCAAGATGATTGCCAACTGAAAAATACACCATGTCTCTTATGATATTCCAGTCGACCATAAGCTGCGGCCTGTACTCGCCTACAGCTTTCCGCATGAAGAACACCATTGAAAGGATAAACAGCAACGTTGCTGAAATCCCCCATGCAAAGAATATCCCGGACGCACCGAATACTGTGAGGAATACAGGGAGGGGTATCTTTAAAAGACCGTACACAAAATCCCTGTAAAGGACATATTTGGCAACCCGTTTCGAGATGAACACACCGTCTGAGAGACCTATCAGAGTGGTTGTGGTTGTAAATATTATGAAGATAACCACAAACACAGGGTCGTCGAGCAGTGTAGTCAGAGAGGATGCAACGATGTCACGCAAAAGCCAGAACATCGTCCCCAATACAACTGAAAGCAGTATCCCGATAGTAAAACACGAATTGATCATATCGTTCCCCTTACGGCTTGTTGGCAGGAACCTGATCAAAGCCATCTTGAATCCCAGGCAGCTAAACATGGCTAAAAGTAGCATTGATGATATCACTGCCGATGCCATCCCTACTTCGTCAGGCGTATAGAACCTTGCAACAACAAACCAGAAAAAGAAGCCAAAGCCCCCGCCTACTAATGTAGTTGATATGAGATAAATTGCATTCTTATATAATGTGCCACCAATCATTAGGAGTACTCAAATCTATAATACATTTATATGTTACGGTCAGTTCCAGGTTTTTTCACTCTACTTCTCAGTCAACCTTAATCAACTTTAAAATACCACAGCGAAAGGTCTATTTCTTTATCATCTCCGTCTTTGTATAGGCGTGAATCTATTCTATAAAGACCCGGGTTATCGACCTTAATAGAGATGTTCATGCTGGAATTCCCTTCAACATCATAAACAGCCTTGTAGAACAGGGTGTTGTCGTCTGCTGTCCAGGGGTTCCTGTCGTCTATTATCTCCACTTCAAGTCTGCCGTTAAACGGAACAGTCGATTCGATTTCCATATTTATATCCACATCATTCCCTGTTTTATAATAAAACTTCGATGTCCTTATTCTTTTTATCCAGGTATAATTGTAGACTGCCCTGTATATCTTAACTTTCCAACTGGCATATATCTGTTCATAACCCTCAAATCTCGTCCCATTCATGAACAGGAAATCGGTTAAGATGGTATCTTTGAGTTTTGGTGATATATAGTACAGATATCTCTTTGAAACATATACCGCTCCATCATATACCTGGATTGGACCTACTATCCTTTCGGCATCTTCTGGCGTGTATTTTAGATATGTCGGTGTTCCCATGTCTTTGAAGAATACGTCCTCCACTGCAACGATCTGGGTCCTGTTTGAGAGGTTCTGGAATACTGCAAACAGTATTGTACCGTCTGTACCGCCAGAACCATCTGTACCATTATTTTCACTGATATTTGGTTCACTGATATTTGCACTGATGTTTAGGACATAAAAACTCTTATTCCTCCTGGCGTGATAGAGCCAGGCAGGGTATCCCATAAACTCGGTGTCGTTATCGTGGATATAATATTTTTTATACATATAACCCTCGGGTCCTGCAAGTGACAGGACATTCCCGAGCTGCCTTATCATATCGTCGGGAACAACTATATATTTCACATGATATTTCCTCAATATATCGAAACTCTTTGATCCATTGGTCTCTTTAAAAAAGAGTCCGACATCTTTCATTACCCCCTTTTTTTGTCCGTGAACACCATCCAGGGTTGTGGGAAACCCCGTCACCCCCTGAATCCATGAACCAAAGTCCCACCATATCAGTACATTACCCTCTTCCTGTTCCCCCAACGCTGTAATGGCATCGTACCACTCTTCAGACATCGCAGGACCAACACCATAAGCATAGGTTGTACCGATAACTGCAAGAGATGCAAGCATGCTGGCAGAGATAATGTACGCCCCAACCCTCGGCTGGAGAAGCGTTCCCTCTTCCAGACGGTACAGGAGCAGGCCGCCGAGTATACTAAACGGTACTGACGAAATAAAGGCATACCTTACAGCAGAATGCAGGAGGTAGAATGAGGCAAGCACCCATACAAGTAAAAAGAGCTTTTCT
>WAQR01000181.1 GCA_015520145.1 Candidatus Hydrothermarchaeota archaeon | reverse complement strand
TTTGGTCATGTCCCCTTGACCGCCGAGCATGGCAATGAACCTTGCCGCATTGGCGTATCCCAGTTTCTCGACGAGTGCAGTAACACCCCTGGCAATTATCTTCTCATTTTTTACTTCTGCTTCCAAGGCAATTCCTCCACAAAGGTTACAGGGTTTATTATCTTAATCTCTTTGATACATCCTTTCTTTTTTATTATTTCGTTCGTCTGTGGTTATAAAATAATCGGCATGTCCAAAAGCGGATGCCAGGTGAAGGGCATCTATTGGTTTAAGGCCGCATGCCTCAATTAAACTTTCGGCTTTAGTCTACGATCTCATCTGTCAGAGATACATAGACTCTACATATATCAGTAAATCTTTTAACATCAAATCTTTTAACATCAAGACGTAAATCCAGTTTTTCTATCTGGGAAATTTCGTCATCTATAACATCCGAACCTACGAAAATAAAATCGGATCCCACTATCGAGGCGAAAGTTTCTGTTTCCCTGGCAATTCGCTCCTGGGACTGGTCATCAACTACAGATGATGAAATTTTAAATAAGAGGGAAGATATAGAAAAATATGGCATCATCGTTAAGAATCCTACTGAATATGAGGCAAAATAAATGATGACTGAAGCAAAGGTGGTTAGAAAAGCCTTCTCAATATTAAAAGAAGAGCTTTCGACAGAGGAATATCTCGAGTTTATCAGGGCAATAGTACCTAGGTTCCAGGAAGATTCAACAAAATTACTTAGAGTGCTTACATATAATCTCTTGAGCCAAACTCTATAATTTAAGCCTTATATGTTCTAGGAGGGTTTCGACTTCGCCTATCAGATTTTTAATTTCGTCTTCATCGAAACATACAAAAATATCATAATCGGCTTCATGTCTGGCATCGAAACATTTTTTCAGGGTGTCTGACAGGGCAACGTCCATCTTTCCAGTCTTTATGAACGCTTCACCAAACTGGTTTAAGACTCCCTTGTGGGTCTTCGGATTTAATCCTTTAGAGGCAAGGAGGGCCCTCACTCCGTGATATGCCGCATAATATGCCCTGTTTACACTTGATCTGAGCGAATCTCTATCCAGCAGAAACTTTGCATCCTGGATTAGCTGGTCTGCAAGTTCAAGCTCTCGCAATATTTTCTTTTCCATACAATGCCACGCTCGTTTCTGATACTTCTTTTAGGAAGTCCGAGTAGGGGCGCTGCTCTTCAAACTCTTTTCTGGTTTTGAAGACGATGATAGTAAACATGCCGTGCTTTAAGTCCATCTCGGTCCTGATTTTCGAGACCTCTTGCTTGATGCTCCTGTCTCCTACGATGAGGAGGTCTATATCGCTGGTCTCATCGGCTTTTCCCCTGGCAACCGACCCGAAGAGCAGTATGACGTCTATTTTATCTTTAAATTTCTTTTCCAGCTCTGCTGCTAAAAGCTTTGTGTACTTCAGGTAGTCCATACCTATAGTTTACTTTTGGTGCAATAAATATCTTTTTGGCTGTTGGGCCGTGGGGCGTCATTTACTATCCTGGCTTTGGCATTGAAAAATAGCTGCCAAGCAACGCGAGTCTTTAAATATGTTAAAGAACCATTGTTATATTATGTCTGCAACTGTTGATGATATAAAGGGTATGATACGCCATATTGAAAATGAATTGACCAATCTCAAGGACAAAATCAAGGCGATCGAACTTGCTTATGGAGAGTCAAATGCGTCAAAGGCGGCTGAGGAATGGCTTTTACTTATTAAAAAAGCAAGGGGAAAATGGCCGTCGGATTCACCTTCTTCTGTAGAGATTTCAAGGGCTGGACGAAGACATGCCAGAGGCTAAACTTGCTGTCATTGATTCAAATGTTTTCATTAGTTCTTATAAGGGTAATGAAAAATCATCTGATTATTGCACCGCATTGATCGAAAAAATTCGAGAAGGGGAACTAATTCTTGCAGAACCAGCGATTCTTCTTTCTGAGGTAATCGATGCCATTGGGAGATATATGGGAGAGAATTCTGCAAAAATGGTGGAGAATGTCCTGAGAGATATGGTAACTTTCTGGGTCGATTGCAATAAGAATTTTTGTATAAAGGCAGGGCATACTGGCCATACGTATAAAATCTATGGATGCGATGCTATTTACGTACAGGTCGCATCAGATTTCGAGATTCCGTTTGTTTCTTTGGATGAAAAAGATTTAGTTGATAAGCTCAAGAAAGAAAATTTCCAGGCGTTTAAGGTCAAAGAGTTTCTTGATAAATTTTAGGGGAAATCAAATGTCTGGTGTCATAATAAAGCATTTGTGAAACGCTACACCCCGATCTCACTGTTCAGGTGTCACGGTTGTTCTTACAAACTCGATCAGACCGCACCCCCTTAGCTGCCTGCATCACCTAAGACCTTTTGATCCTGTATTGATCCTGTATTTACCCCTTCACTGGAACTCGATGGTGCCGTGGCCCCGCAGGATTTGCTGTTTGCCAGCCGGGTTTCAAATTTGTAGATGTCGGAGTGGGTGAATTAGAGTAAGGTTTTTTTGAAATTTCGTTTTATTGATGGGTACATGATAGGAGCAATGAGAGAGGGCGTTCGTGATTGCTATTCTGACTATTTTACTGGTTCCAGCTAATTTTTATATGTTAAGTTAGTAGTTTATTTAAGAGGAACCATGAGCGAAGCTATTGAAAAGATGTCGAAGGACATAGATACCCTTAAGAACAGACTTGAGGAGATAGATGATAAAATCGATCTAATAATCGATGAGAAATACATGGTCAAAGATGAATATGTTGAAAAGATAAAGGGGATTTTGAGGGAGGGCGAGTTCGAGGAATTTGAAAGCGTTGCCGAATTGAAGAAATCCATTGAACAGGGATATTAATGTCTTATTTTATAGATAAATCACTTAAACGAAAGCTTTCCAAGTTAGCTAAAAAAGATAGGGTGATGTTTAATTTTGTGATGAAGAAGATGGAAGAGATTGTTCAGCACCCAGAGCACTACAAACCCCTGAGATATGACTTGAAAAATCTTCGACGTGTGCATATCAGGAAATCCTTCGTTCTTGTTTTTGAGACCAAGGGAGAGGAAATCAGGTTTTTAGATTTTGATCACCACGACAACATATATAAGAAGAAATTTTAGTTGGCTCACTGGAACTTCACCACTATTTTGTGAAACGCTACATCCCGATCTCACGGTTTTAAGTGTCGGGGTTATCCTTATGATCAGTCTATGAGGCATTGAGGTAATTTTATAAGGTTAATCTGCAAAGTTTATAACAGGGATTTTAAATGACTGCTGTAAGAATAGAAAAGAAAGTTACTAAAGAAGGGCTTCTGATACCGCTGGATATCTTAAAGAAGTTGGGATTGGAAGGAGATGTCGAAGTCCTTACAAAAAAGCACAGCATTATAATAAAGCCTAAATCACTTACTGACCGGGTAAGGGGACTTATAAAAGGGACTCCCCTCTCCAATGAGGAGCTGGAGGAGATTTATTATGAATCCATGGGGAAGTAATATGTATAGGGTGTTGGTCTGACCACAACTCATATTATAAAGTCCCTGCCCTTCTCTTATTGATCCTGGTAACGATTTCTTCAAGCGATTCACGGTCCCTCTTTTTCCGGAGGAGTTTGGTCATGTCCCCTTGACCGCCGAGCATGGCAATGAACCTTGCCGCATTGGCGTATCCCAGTTTCTCGACGAGTGCAGTAACACCCCTGGCAATTATCTTCTCATTTTTCACTTCTGCTTCCAAGGCAATTCCTCCACAAATGTTACAGGGTTCATTATCTTAATCTCTTTGATACATCCTTTCTTTTTTATTATTTCGTCGTCTGTGGTTATAAAATAATCGGCATGTCCAAAAGCGGATGCCAAGTGAAGGGCATCCATTGGTTTAAGGCCACATGATTCGATCAGGCCAGTGCCTACCGTGTTCTACCTATTGAAAAATAGCTGCCAAGCAACGCGAGTCTTTAAATATGTTAAAGAACCATTGTTATATTATGTCTGCAACTGTTGATGACATAAAGGGTATGATACACCATATTGAAAATGAATTGACCAATCTCAAGGAT
>WAQR01000180.1 GCA_015520145.1 Candidatus Hydrothermarchaeota archaeon | reverse complement strand
CCTTGCGATGCAGGGTCACGAAGTACATGTTCTGCATAGTCTTGATGCTTACCGTATTAAACGAGATACTATCCCGCCAGAACCTGAGGATGTGGATAATGTTTTCATCCATACCCTGAAATCGCCCATTGGGAAAGCAGACCCACTACTAGTCTATTCTTTTGGTAACTCCAATTTTATACAAAGAAAATTCTCCAGGTTAATTAGAGATATTCGCCCTGATGTGGTACATCACCATAATATCTCTCTTTTAGGATATAATCTGTTAAGAAAGCAGGGAAACTATCTAAATCTCTATACCGCACACGATTTCTGGCTCATCTGCCCTACCAGCAATCTTTTAAAAGACAAAATAGACGTGTGTACAGAAAAATCGTGCTTTACCTGTTCTATCAAATCCCGAAGACCGCCCCAGCTATGGCGGGCATTTAAAGGGTTAAAAAAAGCGGTTGGCGATATAGACCTCCTGATATCACCAAGTGAATACTTACGGAAAAGGCTGATAGAAGAGATAGATGTGACGAGCACAACGATCCACAATTTCTCACCCCCGCCCCCCGAGCACATCCCGCCGTCAGGCTACTCGAATTATTTTCTCTTTGCAGGGATGCTTGAGAAGCACAAAGGGATACTGGATCTGCTCGAGGTGTTCAAAGAGCATCGTGATAGGATAGATGCAAACCTTATAATCGCAGGTACAGGCAGTCTTGAAAATCATGTCATTGAATTTATAAACTCGAACAACCTTGCAGAAAGGGTTATTTTTCTCGGTTTTCAGCCGCACGAGAAACTCTTCTCGCTGTTTTTGGATGCAAACGCACTCGTCCTTCCCTCGATATGGCCGGAGAACGGCCCGCTTGTGGTGCTCGAGGCGATGAGTGTCGGCACGCCCAGTATTGTCACAGGACTTGGCGGGGTGAGAGAATATGTTGAGAAGGTTGACCGCAGGCTGGTATTTGGACATGGTAAATCTTTGTTAAGGCGATCTATCCTAAATTTTTCTGCAAAAGCCTATCCAAAACGTAAAATCAAAAATACATATAAAGAGTTCTTCACTCCTAAGGTTTATGTGAAAAACTTTTTAGAGGTCTTGTGATGAAAAATAAATTATTAATGATCGGTCTGGATGCGGCATCATTTAATATTCTAGATAAATGGATTAGTGAAGGAGATTTACCAAATCTCTCATCACTGAAAGAATCTGGGGTATATGCAGACCAGAACAGCACCATCCCTCCGTGGACCGCACCTGCATGGACGTCACTTTCCACAGGAAAAAATCCTGGAAAGCATGGGATATTTGATTTTTATAAATATGTTGAATACAAGAGAAAGATTGTTGATTCCAGGGATAATAAAGCCGAGTGTATCTGGGATATACTCTCGAAAAATAATCTCTTTTCAATCGTCATTAACGTGCCAGTAACATATCCTCCAAAAAAGACTAACGGCATAATCATTCCTGGATATCTCTCACCGGAGAACACCAAAACCTACCCCCCAGATATACTGAAAAAATTTGAAGACAAATATGGAAAATACAGGATATATTCAGAACACGAAACGGATCTCACATCGCTGGTAAAGAAAATTGCAGGATACAGGATACTGGCAGATTCCAGATGTAATCTAACATCGTATCTGATGGAAAATTATCCCTGGGATTTTCTGTTTGTAGTGTTTCAAAAAACAGATGAGATATTCCACGTAACAAAAGATCCAGAACACCATAGGGATTTTTATAGGCATATCGATTCCTGTATCGGCAGGATCCTGGAGAATGTAGACCATAATACGACAAATGTCATCATTGTATCCGACCATGGGATGGGGAGGGTTAGATGGAACTTTTATATAAATACCTGGCTTAAAAACAGGGGATTTGCCGTTGTACCATCTGATAAGAGTGTTACACTTCCTGATTTTAAAAGTGAGATAGTCAAGGAAAAAAATAATATCTATACGTCCATAGTGGATATAATCCCATTTGACACCATTGCTTATATAATATCCTTATTCCGTCTCAATTTTATTAAACGATATGTGCCACTTCCTGTGCTGGCACATATCGAAAGAGTTGTAAAGCACGTAGATTTTGAGAAATCTGAAGTCTCCTGCAACTCCTCCAGCAGTCTTGGGATATGGGTGAATAAACAGTTTGATTCGAAATCAGAGTATCAAAGGTTCGTTAATGGTTTAATAAATGATCTCAAGTCTATTAAAGACCCCGACGGCAACCGGATTTTTAGTAACGTATTGCCAAAAGAAGAGGTCTACCATGGCAGATATCTGAACAATGCACCGGATATTGTGGTAGTACCATGTAATATGGATTATTCTATCATGCCTGTGTTATTACCGAAAGAATTTGTAAAAACAGATGATTTCAATCACAAGAGTAAAGGGATATTTATTGCATCCGGACCGGACATAGCAAAATCGGGTCATTTAAATGATATAAATATCTATGATATTGCACCGACAATATTACACCTATTTGGTCTTCCTGTACCAAAAGATATGGATGGGCGGGTCGTAACCGGAGCATTAAAGACACAGTTTACTATACAGAAGAGGGAGGAAGAATATTGAGGATCTGTCAGGTTTCAGGCGAGTTTTACGACAGCAGGGCAGGTGGAATCGGTACCTATGTATATAATTTAACGAGGAAACTTGTTTTACTTGGGCATGAGGTGGATGTTGTATCCTATCCCATGGGCACGCCAAAATACAAAGACGATGAGGGGTTTAAAGTATATAGAGCGCCGTCAAGCAGTATCCCGGTCTGGCGGAATTTTGTCTGGGGCAAAAGAGCTTCCTCTCTTGTCAGACAGCAGCATAATAAAAAAAAGTATGATGTAGTGCATGTACACAGGCGCGGTGCACTTAGCTATCCCCTGTTTCACAGCATTAATGTTCCACTTGTTCTGACTTTCCACAACATGAATATCGAGAGAAGTAAATTTTTACCTTTATGGGGTAAGCCAGTCGAATATCTAAGGCTGGTAGAAGATGTCCTTTGTGCCAGAAAAACGAAAAAGATAATTGGGATAAATGAACCCCTGATAGATGAACTGACCTGGCTTGGCATATCTAATAATAAAATTATATATATCCCAAATGGCGTTGATATCTCAGTCTTTTCTAAAGAAAGTGACAGGGCAGGCACACGTGAGAAATATAAAATCGAAAATGAAATTGTAATCCTTTTTGTCGGCAGATTCCATTCTCAAAAGGGATTGGAATATTTAATAGACGCAGCAGGTAAGCTTGGCAGTAAATTCAAATTACTGATTGTTGGTGACGGGCAGGAGAAATATAAAAAAATTATTCTAAAAAAGGCAGAGGGTATGGAAAATATAATATTTACAGGGCCTCTTTACGGCGAAGACTTGAAGGATATCTATGCGGCGTCGGATATGTTTGTCATCCCTTCTTTATATGAGGGATTTCCGACGGTGCTTTTAGAAGCTATGGCATCTGGCCTGCCGATAATCGCCTCAGATATCCCATCCATAAGACCGATTGTTAAGTCAGATTTTGGCGTTTTGATAGCGCCCAAAGATTCAGAGAAGTTGGCCGAGACAATCATGAAGTTTGGCGATAAAAAGACCTTACAAGAAATGGGGAAAAAAGCAATAGAAGAGGCAAAGAGATATGATTGGGATGTTATAACGAAGAAGATGGTCGATGTTTATAAGGAACTCATTGAGGAAGATAGATGAATGTAAGTATAATAACCCCCTTTTTAAAGGGGGTACCATATCACAGCGCATACTCTGGATATGAGAGGATAATAGATTTTATCAATGCCGACAACGTTTACCACACCATAAAATTCAAAAAGCTTGGCAAATCCTCTTACCCGTTCCGCTGTTTGAGATTCATATCCTGGTTTTACACGTCAGTTGATGCAGAAAAGACCGCACTGCTGGACGATTCAGATGTTCTCCACCACATTTACGGCGAGGATACATTCCTCCTTTCAGGGTTCAGGCGTTTCAAGAAAGATAAGAAAATAGTGGTTACCTTTCACCAGCCGCCGGAGCGGTTTATTGAAATAATGCAGTTCTACTGGAAGAGGATTGTTAAAAATGCTGACCACATTATCGTCCTGTCACCCGGTCAGTACGATTTTTTTAGAAAGGAACTTGGCAGGGAAGATATCTCCCTCATCCCTCACGGGGTAGATACCGATTACTTCTCTCCTAAAACAAATGAAACAGATTCGACTTACTCATTCTGCCTTGCTGTAGGGAACCATCAGAGGGATTACAATACCTTGATAGAGGCGATGAAAATTGCTGCTCCAGGCCTGCCGGCAGGATTTAAACTGATAATTGTATCAAACCAGTTGAAAGATGTGAACCAGGAGAATATAATTATAAAAAACAGTGTCCCTGATAGTGAACTCCTCAATTTATACCAAACTGCATCGTTCCTTGTGCTGCCGCTGAAAAAGGCAACTGCAAATAACGTATTGCTCGAGGGTATGGCGTGTGGGTTGCCTATCGTGACTAATAGGATGAGGAATATAATATATTATACTGAGAATCAGGGCTGTTTATATTACAGCAGCAGAGATATAAACGGACTGGCTAACCAGATTATAAGGCTTGCAGAATCAAAGGGTCTGCGTGAAAAACTTGGAAAAGAGGCACGGAGGAGGGCAGAGGCCCTGTCCTGGGAGAATATCGCAGAGAAGATATTGGAAATTTATCGGTAAGCTATATATCTGTTTAACTGCATCAGTTTATTTTATGCACGTGTATATAGAGATCCTCAGGCCCCAGCAGTGGTACAAGAACCTGCTGGTGTTTGTCGGCATAGTGTTTGCGGGCAAGATGACCGATATCGCACTCTACCCGAAAGTCGTGCTCGGTTTTTTCGTTCTTTCCCTGGTTTCCGGTGTGGGGTATATAATAAATGATATCGCAGATATTAAAAGGGATAAACTGCATCCGAAAAAGAGGAATCGGCCGCTCCCGTCCGGGAGGATCACCCAGGGCACAGCGGCGGTATATGCCGCAGTACTGCTTGTCGTCTCCCTTGCAGTCTCTTTCAAAATAAACCTGCTATTTGGTGCTACGGCATCTCTCCTCTTCCTCACCTCGCTGCTTTATACGTTCTGGCTCAAGAACATAGTATTCGCTGATGTTATCACAATTTCTGTCAACTTCGTGTGGCGTGCTGCCTCAGGGGCGTTTATAATCTCCGGCTGGGGATCTTCGTGGCTCATGCTCTGCACCTTCCTGCTGGCGCTCTTCCTCGCGTTGTGCAAACGGCGCGGCGACCTGCTCGCCCTCGGTGGCAGTGCCCCGG
>WAQR01000179.1 GCA_015520145.1 Candidatus Hydrothermarchaeota archaeon | reverse complement strand
TTATTTCAAAATCTTCAACCTTCGGGATACTGGGATCTTTTGCGACATCCTCATAGGACGTGGCAAAGACCTGACCTGTGCTCTGCACTTTTCCGATATAATCTATATATACCATGTCGCCTTTCTCAACCACTGGGGTTGTATTGCCTGCATGGACTGTACTGCTTGTATTATCTTCTGGTGGAGTCAGACCTCTCTGCTGTATGGTATTGTTTGTACCATTTTCAGATCCTCCAGGACCTTCAGAAACACAGCCTGTAAAAAGTAAAGTAAAAAGTGACGTAATCAATATAACAGCCGGTATAACTCTCATCCTCTGCTGCCACCGCCCCACCATCATCCTTTCATCTCCTTTTTGGCTTCTCTTTTCGCCTGGTCAACAAGCTTTGGAAGGGTTATACTTTTTTTACATTTGCTGCATTTAACTCTGTATGGACGTCTGACAAGGAGGACCTTCCCCTGCTGTTCTTCGCTGCAAAACGGGCATTTCAACATATAGCTGCTCTCTTCTTCGTCTTTTTTTTTCCATAAAAATATCTCCCCGGTCTCTTCACCCGTCCTGTTTTGCAGCTTCCTTTTGGTGAAATACGAGAAAGACCCTGGCTTGATATCTTTTAAGTCAAAAGGCAGTTTCATTTTTTCGTCTCCTAATCTCACTTACAATATCTTCATCTAATCCCATAGATTTTATTTAGGATATATTTAAACATTTTCTTTTTAAACATTTTCTTCCGCCATTCCGCCATTAATGCAAACCATAATTTTTATAAGCTTTGAATGTGATTCTTTGACGGAAGAGATATAAAATGAGGTGCTTACATGTTTGACGGCCTTAAAAAGTTCTTGAAACTTGACAGACTAATAAAAAAGTTCAAGAAAAAAAAACAGATCCAGCTTGGGTTCTACGGCCCGGTAAATGCCGGGAAGACAACCCTTGCAAACAAGATTTCGCTCGACTGGCTCGGGAAGGAGGTTGGGACGGTCTCAGAGATACCGCATGAGACAAGGCATATCCAGAAGATTGAAAACGTCGTTGTCAAGACCAACAACGGGGCATTGAAGATGAATATAGTAGACATGCCTGGTATAGCAACCCAGGTCGATTTTAAAAGTTTTGAAGAATTCGGGTTAAATGAAGAAGATGCCCGGGCAAGGGCAAAGGAAGCCACGAAAGGAGTCATTGAAGCAATAAAGTGGCTTGACAATGTTGATGCGGTACTGGTGGTCATGGATTCTGCCGCAGACCCGTACACCCAGGTCAACATCACGGTCATCGGCAATCTCGAAGCACGTGACATCCCGCTCATCGTCGTGGCAAACAAAATCGACCTTGAAAATGCCGCACCCGCAAGTATTGAAAATGCGTTCCCGCAGCATGTTGTTGTCCCGATCTCAGCTGCTACCGGCGAAAACCTTGACAAGCTCTACCAGGCAATCCAGGAACATTTAACCTAGGAGGTCAAAAAATGGGAATACAACTTGATTTTGTTTCATCTGATGTAATCTCATCAAAAAGTTCGTTAGAAAAGATAGATTTTATAATCGAGAAGATAAAAAATAATGTCATCGTGATACTGGAAGAGGGCCTGAGCCCTAAAGAAGAGGCAGAACTCATTGAGACGACCATGCGTGAGATCGATGTAAAGGACTTCCACGGCATAGAATTTTACAGAATAGACCATAAAGAGATGCGGTTAAGAGACAGGCTGGCAAACTACATCTCAGGCAGGAAAACCGGCATGACAATTGTCGGACCCACCAGGATGGTCGAGGCAATCAAAAAGGAATCAGACGGCATATCTGTGCTTGCAAAGGCAATGAAAGGGACTGGAAAGAAAGGAAAAGGAGGAAAAGGATCCAGGAAAAATGCCAGAAAGGACGACACGAAAAAATCAGAAAAAAAGAAACAGGTAAAAAAACACAAAAAGAAACCAAAAGATACAGGTGAAAAGAGTGCCGAATAAATGTACCAGATGCGGCAGGGTCTATGAAGAAGGTTCAAATGTAATTCTAGATGGATGCGAATGCGGCAACAGGCTTTTCATGTATTTCAGGAAGGTTTCGGACGACGAAGTAGAAGAATTGAAGACTACAAGGTCTATAAAAGAGATAAAAGTAAAAAGAAGAACAGATGACGAGATAAAAGATAAAAAAAAGACCAGAAAGAGGGATAAAAAAGTCAAAAAACAGGAAAAAGAACAGGACATGGAAAAGAAGGAAAAACTTCCAGATATCTGGAACATTAAAGCAGGGGACGGAGTCTATGAACTGGATATAGCGTCCCTGATGATGAAAGAACCTGTGATAGTCAGAGGAGAGGAAGGCAGGTATCTTTTAAGTCTGTCCTCTGCATTTAAAGAAAGTGGGAAAAGAAAGACAGTAAAATATACAAAAAGGGGAAAGAAATGAATGTTACAGGTGTGATATTTGCAGGCGGGTACGGCAAACGTCTAATGCCGCTTACAAGTTCAATACCAAAACCACTTCTGGAGATAAAAGAAGGGTATACAATACTTGACAAACAGATATTTGACCTGAAATATGCGGGTATAAAAAAGGTCTATCTGCTCGTGGGTTATCTTGCAGATAAGATAAAGGAGAGGTATGGAGATTCTTTTGAAGGTGTAGACATCGTTTATTTAATAGAAGAGAAACCTATGGGGACACTGTGGGCATTGAAGAACGCAATAAAACACATAAAGACAGATATAGTTTTAAGAAACGGGGATGTTGTCTGTGATATAAACATAAAAAATCTGATAAACGCTGCCCAGAAAACCGATGACCTGCTTGTAATCGCACTGACAAAGATGAAGAGCCCGTATGGTATTGTGGAATTCGCAGACAGGAAAGTCGTGTCGTTTAGGGAAAAGCCCATGCTTGACCTGTACATGAATGCAGGGATATACTATATAAAAAAAGAGGCGTTCCCATATATCAGGAAGAAATACGATAAAAAAGCGATTGAACATACAGTATTCCAGGAGCTCGTTGAGCAGAGGAAGGTGCTCCCGTATCACGAAGATGGGGTATACTGGCAGTCAGTTGACGGGATGAAAGACCTGAGTGCTGTAAGGACGGAGTACGAGAACAGGGAAGATAAGCCCTGGGGTTATGAGAGGATTATTGTCAACAGCGATAAATATCTGGTCAAAGAGTTCTATCTGAAGAAGGGATTTACGACCTCGGTACACCTCCATCCGAATAAAGATGAATCCATGCATATCCTGGAGGGGGATGGGTACATTGAATTTACAAAAGAAAAGAAAAGAAAAAGTCTTGCAAAGGGTAAGGTGGTCAGGATCAAGCCGAATGTTGTCCATTCAATTGTGGCTACTGAGAACCTTAAAATCTACGAATATTCGACCCCCCATCCAAAGGATACAATAAGGGTTCGCGATTTTTATGGACGCAGATGCCAGAGTGTTAGTTAATAATAATTAGATTTTGAAAGAACTCTAAATTGACCTGCTCCAAGTTCGAGATATGGACCGTGGGGAGTGCATTTTATATAATCGAGAAGATATACCAGATAGTAGATAGATATATGAAGGACCTTTTAAGATTTCTCAAAGAAGATATCGGGAAAGGCGATATAACCACGGACACGGTAATCCCGGAAAAGAAAACAGCCAGTGCCGTAATCAGGACAAAGGATACCGGGATACTGGCAGGTCTTGAGGAAACAACTCTCCTCCTTGACCATTTTGACCTTGAATACACATCAAAACTAAAAGACGGCGCCAGGATAAACAAAGGCGATGTGATACTGGAGATCCATGGAAACGCGAGAAAGATCCTGTACCTGGAACGGCTGGTGCTAAATATCCTTTCAAGGATGAGCGGGGTTGCAACAAAGACTGATATCCTTGCCAGGAAATGCAGGAGATATGGTGTTGCTATCGCAGGCACCAGGAAAACCACGCCTGGATTTCGCAGGTTTGAGAAAAAGGCCATAGTAATTGGTGGCGGAAAACCACATCGTATGGGGCTTTTTGATGCTATCCTGATAAAGGATAACCACATAAATGCAGTTGGACTTAGAAATGCAATCAGAAAGGCAAAACAGACAGGAAAGAAGGTTGAGGTTGAGGTGTCCACATCAAAAGATGCCTTTGATGCTGTAAGATTCGGGGCAGATACAATCATGCTCGACAACATGGATAGGGAATCAGCCGGGAAAATAATAAATAAGCTTAGAGGCAGAGTCCTAATAGAGATCTCCGGCGGAATAACAATAGAAAATGTAGAGGATTTTGCAAGGCTAAAGCCTGACATCATCTCCTCCGGCAGTCTGACAACGAAGTCGGAGTGGCTTGATATGAATCTAACACTGAAATGTAATAATGAATGTAATAATAACGGGAATAACGTGAGGTAGTGAGATTGGTTACAGAAGAAGAAGTCATTGAAGCGCTGAGTAAGGTCTACAACCTGAGGTTGAAAGGAAATATTGTCGATCTTGGGCTGATAATGGACATTGATATAAAAGGCAGAAGTGTGTTTGTTAAGATGCTTGTCCCAACAGGCTGTCCATTTGGTTTTAGAATGGCTGTTAATGCAGAAACCGAGATAAAAAAACTGGATGGTGTTGACGATGTAGAAGTCAAGGTTGTTATCTAGGTGGCCTGGGGGAGATATTGGCATATACCTCTACGGTTCGACAGGCGGGAACGGGGACGAGCTGAAGAAGAGCACATCAGGAGGTGCGGGTGTTATTGAGAGATTTACCTATATGCTTTCATCTTCGGGGGAGTATGCGTTTGGAAACAAAGGGAGCTGGAGTGGGGCGGTGAGCATAACGGGTGAGTTTGAATGAAGTTGAAGTTATCGGTGGATTTAAATATGAGGATCGGAGATTCTGGAACAGGAGGATACACAAGGAGACAGAAGATATGAAGGGGATTAGAATCCTGGTGTTAATCGGTCTGATTTGGGCTTTGGTTAGTGTGGGGTGTGTCACGCCGAAAAATGAGGCGCCATGTCCGCCTATGTGGTGTGGATTCCAACTATCAGAACAAGTGGGGACAATCTTGGAAAGCGAGGGGGATATGACCTGGGAGGTAGGAGTATGAAAAATCTTAAAGCAATAATATGTGTCCTGGCCGTGATTTCATATATTGGCTTTGTAACAAGTGTGGGATTCGCTCAAAGTACTGAGATTCCTTCTAAGGAAACGCTTGAGTTATGGAAAAAATTCAAGGAGAAATATGGTCAAAATTGGTTAATTAAGTGGCGGGACTACATAGACGCCCCAGCTGTCATCCATGGTTATTACTCGCTTGGGAGGAACGTTACAGATAAAGGCGATGCAGAAAATATTTCATGGGCATTTATCGAGGACAACAAGGATCTCTTTAAAATTGATCTATCTAGCTTAAAACTATCGAGGGTTCAAGGTGACTGGAATGAGTTTCAGTCATGGTATTCTCAATATTATAATGATATTCCTGTGGAGCTTGGTATAGTTAGGGTCAGTATACGTAAAGATGGGGTGATAAACTACCTTTCAAATCATTTCTATCCAAATATCTCCATCTCTACCACACCGGTGATTTCAGAAGACGAAGCCATAGAAATAGCTAAAGACTATTTCACTTCCAGAAATTCAGGTGTAGAGGCGTCTCTGGTCATCCTGCCCAGCGATTATATAGAACTGGGTAAAGTGAAGAAATCCGATACTTTGAGGTATTACCTGGCGTGGAAGGTGAAGTTCCATGAAAAGACGATCTATGTGGACGCAAAGAGTGGGAATGTTATTTTTGAGTATGGAAATATTGTAATATCTGCTGGAGATGCAGAACCTGCATCAGAAGCTAACGCAAGTGAATCGATAGTGGATGACGAGGAAAACGAGGAGCATGATAAACCGCTTCAAACAGGCACGACATTAACTCCAAAACCTAAGG
>WAQR01000178.1 GCA_015520145.1 Candidatus Hydrothermarchaeota archaeon | reverse complement strand
GTCCCGTCCCTGTTCAGTTCGAGGTCTTTGCCGTATCTGGATTCCATCTCTTTAATCATTTCAAAGATGGCAGGAGTCGCGAGTTTTGAATAGTCTACGACTTCCTCTATTTCTTCTTTTTTTATCTTGAACTTCATTTTACGATACCTCTGGTTTGTGGGAGGATCTTTGTAATCGCCTCATCGATAACAAACCCTTGTAAGCTTGATACCTACGGGGAAAGGGAAGATAGATGTTGAAATAGCTGGATGAAGGGAAGGTACGGGGCAGGGGTATTATGTTATCTGATGGCAGCATCTCCCTAGTTCCTATCCCAGAATTTTCTCTTTAAATCATACAAAGTGTAAGGATATCCATTTTTATGCGCCCATTCGATGAATCCTTCTACGTTACCTGCTACATCTGAATACTTGTTTTCCCATAATCTCTCCATTTCAACTTTTTTCACCCTACCATTATCAACTAACTTATGATGTGTTGGGCACAAACTTATGACATCGTTCCCGTCATTTCGTTTTCTCTTTGGAAAATGTGCCAAATCGGTCCATCTATCTTCTCCGCATATCTCGCATGGATCTACCTTTCCCTTTCCTTTTGCTCGTTTTACCATTTTCTACACCTCTCTAAATTCCAGGCCACATCCCTCGTCTATTATTTGACTTATTCTTCTTTCAACGAATTCTTTGTTCTTGTACCTGTGCTTAACTGCTCGTCGTATCCCTAAAGGAACTTGGGCCAGTACTATTTCAAATTCTTTGTGATATTCGGTTAGGCTACAGAACTTTGCCCATGCCTCTCTTTCCCACGAATTAAGTTCATGTAAATTAATATCTTTGGTGACATTTTGTATTCCTCCTGAAGACAACGTCATTGCATTATGTCTGAGTTGGGAGACCCAGATATTTATTTATTTCGGCGAAATTATAAGCTGTTCTAACTCATAATTACCCAACCCTCCCAAGCCTCAATGCATTCAGTATGACTGCCAGGCTCAGGCCCATATCCCCGATACCAACAGCCATCCACAGGGTCACAATCCCGGGGAACGCCAGTATGGCAAAGCTGCCCTTTATCCCGATAGATGCGATGATGTTCTGCTTGACAACAGACAGCGTCTTTTTACTCAGTTCCAGCAGGTATACCGTTTTTGATATATCGTCCTGCATCAGAGCAATATCCGCGCTCTCTATTGCAATATCACTGCCAATTGCACCCATGGCGATACCTACATTTGCCCTGGCAAGCGCTGGAGCATCGTTGACACCGTCCCCTATCATGACCACCTCTCCATACCGCGCCTTCAAACGCTCGACCTCATCGACCTTGTCGTCAGGAAGCAGACCTGCATGGAAGTGGTCTATCCCGATCTTTTTTGCAATAGCCTTTGCAGTCCTTTCATTGTCACCTGTCAGCATCACAGTTTCAATCCCCCGTTTCTTAAGTGCGGATATGACCTCTGCGGCACTGTCCCTGATTTTATCTATAAGCGAGACCATGCCTATAGCTTCACCATCCTTTCCAACCAGGATTACGGTCTTTCCCTCTTCCTCGGCTTTCCATGCCTTCTCCTTTGGATATGGGATGCCGAGCTCTCTAAACATCTTCTTGCTGCCTATATAATATGTCTCACCATTGAGTTTACCCATCACACCCCTGCCTGCGATGGCTCTAAATTCCTTTACTTCTACAGGTTTTATTCCTTCCTCTACAGCCTTTTTCATAACCGCCTTTGCGAGCGGGTGCTGTGAAAGGCTCTCCAGAGAGGCACAGACCTCAAGGAGCTTTCTTCTGGAGTTATTGTTTAAAAGTTCGATGTCCGTTACTTCAAGCTCTCCCATTGTAAGCGTCCCTGTCTTGTCGAAAACAAAGGTCTTCGCCTTGCCGACCTCTTCGATATAATCTCCGCCCTTTATCAGTACACCGTTTCTCGCAGCACTTGTTATCCCGGAGACCATCGAGACTGGTGTAGAGATTGTAAGCGCACAGGGGCACGAAACCACGAGCAGTACAAGCGCCCTGTAGAACCATTCACTAAAAGGCTGGTCGAATACGATTACTGGTATCGTAGCCGTCCCTGCAGCAAGAAATATGACTGCGGGAGTGTAATATCTGGCGAATCGCTCGACAAACCTCTCGGTCTTTGACTTTTTCATCTGCGCTTCTTCGACCATCCTGGCGATTTTGGAGACCATGGTTTCTGTTGACTTTTTTGTTACCTGGATCTCAAGAAACCCGTCCTCGTTTATTGTTCCTGCATAGACCGCGCTACCTTCTTTTTTGAATGCCGGTACAGACTCACCTGTAATCGGGGCCTGATTGACGCTTGAACTGCCTTTTGAAACTACCCCATCAAGAGGGATCTTCTCGCCCGGCCTTACGACCACTGTCTCGCCGACACCCACTTCTGTTACATGGACTTCCACTTCACTACCATCTCTTTTCACCTTTGCAACTTCCGGGGCAAGCTTGAGCAGTGCTTCTATCGATCTTTTCGACCTGTCGGCTGCATAGTCTTCCAGAAATTCTGCAAGATAGAAGAGGAACACCACCGCAGCGCCCTCTTCCCCATGACCTATGAGAAACGCACCTACAGCTGCTATTGTGATAAGAAAATTCATATCAAAACGTTTTCTGATAACTGATTTTATGCCCCGTTTTATTATACCATATCCGGCAATCAATACAACGACAAGGAAGATGAGCTGGGCAAGTTTATACTGGTCTGATAGAAGTTCGAAATAAAGACCAATTAAAAGCAGCAGGCCGGAGGTTACTATAATTATAATACTTTTCTGTTTCTGGTGAGGAGACTCTTCTCCATGGTCTGTTGCGCATGCATGGCAGCATCTATTGTGGCTTTTATGGTTCTCATCATGATTTCTATGATTCTCTTCATTCTCTTTCATGTTCAACACCCATCTTGATCAACTTGGCGACATGCCTGTCGTCCAGGGAATAGTATACCACCCTCCCTTCTCTTCGAAACTTCACAAGCTTGAGATTCCTGAGGAGTCTTAGCTGATGCGATATCGCAGACTCGGTCATTTCAAGGATGGCAGAGATGTCGCAGACGCAAAGCTCTTCTATAGAAAGGACGTGCAGGATCTTGACCCTTGTCGGGTCACCTAAAACCTTGAAGATCTCTGCCAGTCCAGCAGCCGTCTTATCCCCTATCATCTTGGTCTTTACCTTTTTGACCCTCTCTTTATCCACATAGAATACTTCGCATATATCTCTTTCTTTTGCCATAATATCCATCTCAAATCATCTTCAAATCATCTCAATACATGAGCAGTTGCTCAATAGTTCATAAGTTCATATAAAGATATTTTAATGATATATAATGATATAAATACTTTACTGAGATAATCCATACTTTCACCTTATCCCAGTTTCGTGCCATAAACTGTCATCTCACACCTTTACGTGTTCGATATTCAAAAGTGTAAGGCATTTTCAGGATAACACACTCAACCACCCCCACAGAAAGGTTTTTAAACTGGGTCAGTCCAACTGCCTCAATTATAGAAGAAAATAATCAACAATCTACATTAATCATGAAAACTCCACCGTGATAGCACAGTGATAGAAATGAAGATTCTTGTATCAGATAATCTACACAGAGCAGGCATCAGACTGTTGAAAAAGGTTGCAGATGTCGAGATTGCAACAGGACTAAACGAAGAGGAGCTGATAGAGAAGATCAGGGACAAAGATGCCATACTTGTAAGGAGTGCTACAAAGGTTACGGCAAATGTGATTGCGGCAGCAAAGAACCTCAAGGTCATCGGACGGGCAGGGATTGGTGTTGACAACATCGACCTGAAGGCCGCAACCAGGAGGGGGATAGTCGTCGTAAACGCTCCAGGTGCATCTACCATCACAGTGGCAGAACACACAATCGGGCTTATCCTCTCACTTGCAAGGAATATCCCGTTCGCAGATGCCTCACTAAAATCAGGTAAATGGGAGAAGAAGAAGTTTTTAGGTAAGGAACTCAAGGGCAAGACCCTGGGCGTAATCGGTACTGGCAGGATCGGATCCCAGGTCATAAAAAAGGCCAAGGCATTTGAAATGAATATAATCGCCTATGACCCATATGTCCCGGAGAAACTTGCAAAAAGTCTTGGAATTGAGATTGTAACACTAAATGAGATTTACAAACGGTCAGACTTTATAACCGTCCACGTGCCACTGACAGACCAGACCAGGCATCTAATCGACAGAAAAGCCATATCAAAGATGAAAAAAGGTGTATGTATCATAAACTGTGCCAGAGGGGGTGTAGTGGACGAAGACGCCCTCCTGGACGGACTTAAATCAGGAAAGGTTGGAGGAGCTGCACTTGACGTCTTTGAAAAAGAGCCTGCACTGGAAAACCCTCTTTTAAAACAGAAACGTTTTATCGCCACTCCACATCTTGGCGCATCGACCGAAGAGGCTCAGCGGTACGCCTCCACAATCGCCTGTGAGGAGGTAATAAAGGTCCTGCAAAACAAACCGGCATTAAATGTCGTGAACATGCCGGGTCTATCCGCAGAAGCGATGGAGTCGCTTGGTGATTACATCGGGCTTGCAAACCTGCTCGGCGGGTTCTGCGTCCAGCTTTTAAAAGGCAGTATTACCAGCATCCAGGTCACATATTGCGGAAAACTTGCCGATGACGAGGGATTGAACGTCCTCACAAACTCGATTATAAAAGGTCTACTGTCACCGATTCTGACAGGTGGCGTGAATCTTCTAAACGCGTCGGTACTGGCGAAAAACAGGGGAATAAAGATTACAGAAAGCAGGCGGGAAGAGGTAGAGCGGTTCGATAATATGATAATCCTGGACGTCAAGGCAGGCAGGTACAACATCCAGGTAAAGGGTTCTGTCGTCGGAGAGGAGAAGCGTATCGTGGGTATAGAAAGCTACTCTGTTGATCTGATACCGAGGGGGAAAATGCTCCTGGTAAAGCATGAGGATAGGCCCGGGATGATTGGAAAGGTTGCAACGCTTCTTGGAGAGAACAGGATAAATATCGGGGCAATGCAGGTGGGCAGGAAGAAGGTCGGCGGGACACAGCTCATGGTCCTGAACGTAGACCACGAGATATCAGAAGATGTACTAAGTGAGATTAAAGATATCAAAGGTGTGAAGAAAGTACAGGTGGTTGAGCTTTAGGGTTGAGTTTTTGGGATTGACATAACATATTGACGAGTGACATAACAGGTATGATAGTAATTGAAAAAGATCTTGTAAATCAGATGATAGAGCATGCCAGAAGAGAAGAGCCAAAAGAGGCATGCGGGATCCTGGCAGGTGAGGCTGGTGAGGCAGGTGAGGGGAAGGTGGTCAAGAAGGTCTTTGAATGTAAGAATGTGGATACCAGCCCATTTTATGCCTATACAATAGGTCCTGAAGAACTTCTCTGGAAGATTGATGAGATTGAGTCCAGCGGGCTTGAGGTCATCGGCTTTTATCATTCTCATCCGATGGGATGGGAGAGACCCTCTGCGGTGGATGTTTCAAGGGCAACATGGCCGGGACATTCTTATGTCATTGTGTCGCTCTTAGAGCACGTGAAGATCTCTTCGTGGGTGTGGGACGAGGTGACGGGGAGGTTCATTGAAGAGGAGATAATGCAGATATAGAAAATCCAAACCCTTAAGTATCCCTACGGCATAATTTTTCCCTGTATGTTAATAGACCTGGACTTTCATATCCACAGCAAATATTCAGGCGGCACGTCGTCGAACATGAATTTCGAGAACATATCACGCCAGGCCATACTTAAGGGACTTCATCTGGTCGGCACAGGTGATGCACTCCATCCTGGGTGGCTTAAAGATATCAGGAAACTGGGCAAATTTTCTGACGGCATATTCGAACTAAACGACTGTAGATTTATCATCACAACAGAGGTAGAAGATGCACAGAGGGTTCATCATTTCATCATCCTCCCGGAGGTCTCTGCTGCGGAGTGTTTGAGGGAGGCATTAAAAAAACATTCTGCTGATATAGATAAAGACGGCAGGCCACATGTAAGGCTGGACGGAGAGGAGATCGCAGACCGTGTTGACGATGCCGGTGGATTGATCGGTCCATCTCACGCATTCGTGCCGTGGACGAGCATCTACAAAGAATATGATAGCCTAAGGGAATGCTATGGCAGGAATACAGGCAAAATAAAGTTCCTGGAACTCGGGCTTAGTGCAGATACCGAGATGGCAGACTATATAAAGGAGCTACAGGACATCACGTTCCTCTCGAATTCTGATGCCCATTCACCATGGCCGCACAGACTTGGCAGGGAATTTAACAGGCTTTCTGTTAGAGATATCACATATGAGGACATCAAGGATGCGATTTTAAGGAGAAAAGGAAACAGAGTCGAGCTGAATGTCGGGTTCGACCCCAGGCTCGGCAAATACCACCGCACAGCATGTGTGAACTGCTACACGCTCTACGAGATTGAAGATGCAGTGAGATTCAGGTGGCGGTGTCCTGGGTGCAACAAAACACTGAAAAAAGGTGTGTGCGACAGGATAAAAGAACTTGCAGACTATAATGAACCAAGACACCCTCCGCACAGGCCAAGATATATAAGGATCGCCCCGCTTGCAGAGATATTGTGTTCTGCACTCAAGATAAAGACAATATACTCTGTGAAGATCCAGGATATGTGGAAAAAACTTGTAACCAGGTTTGGAAGTGAGATTGCTGTGCTCATAGACGTCCCTGAGGAAAAGATAGAGGCTGAGTCAGACGGAGATGTGGCCTGGATGATAAAAGCATTTAGGGATGGGAGGTTTAGTATCTCTTATGGAGGGGGTGGAAAATACGGCGAGATAATCTTTGACAGGGGAGATGCTGACAGGGAAAATGGAACAACACCCAAACAGGAAGAATCCTATACCGGCAGGCAGGCAAGTCTTGACTCGTTTATGAGGTAGTATGGGATTAGTAGGACTCACAGGCCAGCCCTTATTTATGAACATCATGAAGATTATGCGGGGGATGGGATTCGAACCCACGTATGCACTAAGCAAACAGGTCTTAAGCCTGTCCCCTTTGGCCGCTCGGGTACCCCCGCATCTATTATCTGGCACTTATCAGGCGCTGGTTGAAATACCTGAATAGCCAATCTCTATAGTTCGATTCCTATATCCTTATTCTTATAGTTAAAAGTGACGGTGGTTATTTTAATCATAATTGCATAAAATTTACTCTACTCAATTTACTCTACTCGGAACTGAGCTTTTCGAAAATCTCCAGAAATTCATGATACGAGTTCTCCATTTCATCAGATAGGAAATACATGACAATATTCCCCTCTTCCATGTCGTCAATAATTTTGTTCTTCAGAAGTATGTCAAGGTGATAGCGGATGGTTTTATAATCAACACTAAGTTCTGTGGCCAGTTGATTGGCATTATAGGGCCTCTCATTGAGCTTCTTTAGTATATTTGCTCTCATTGGACCGCCTTTACTAACTCCAAAAATCCACCACAGGAGCTTTTTATCCATTATATCACCTATCACCAAGTAACAAAATTTTATATATTAAGAACTTAGCATTCTGTTATAAAGACATTTAAAGATATTGGAGAGATTGCAGTGGAACTTATTTGCGTAACGAGGACAGTGTTAAGTATTATTAATATTACCATATTAGTTTTACTTATATATCTCTATATAAAGAGATATCTAAAGGTAAGGTCTGAATTCACTCTCGGATTTTTACTTTTTTCTGTAGCTCTCCTGTTTAGGACAGTCTTTTCGTCTCCGATGATTCGCTTTTTTGTTTTTGGAGACCCACACAGTTCGATTATAGACCCCTACAGGTTAATTGCAGATGTATTTGAACTGTCTGCTCTCATAATACTCCTTTATATGACTACGAAGTAGTAAAATAACATATGAAAATGCACCCCTACAAACAATGTATAGAATATGCAAAAACACATATCGCAAAATCAGTCGCTCTGGGATTTAATACGTGCGTGGATGCAATAAGGCATATCAGATACGACGAGATCAAAGATCTCAAAATGCCAGAAGAGCTTTCAGGGCTTGTTGAGTGTATGAGAAACGGTGTCCAAAGAGAGGTGAGCATTTCAAAGGACACACTCGGTTTCCTAGTAGACAAAATCGGGTATGAATCTTTTAGGATAGGGGGTCAGGTCGGCAACATGACAAACGTTGCAGCAAAGCTGGGTGTCAGGGTCTTCCCTCACGTTGCCAGAAAATGCAGGAAACAGATGGAACTCTTTGAAAGAGGCGATATCCTGATTGCAGATAAAAACGGATTTCGAAAACCAGGTTATTTTTTGAATGATTGCACGCCGTCAGTACATTTCGTCTTGGAGTTTGAAAAGGGCGATATTGTAAACAAAATAGAGATACCATGTTCAAACCGATTCATCGCATCGCATGACCCACAAAATTTTCGTCTGGAGATTGATGAGGATTTCAGGAAGAATATCCGGGACGTAATCAGGGATATTGATGTGGCAGTGGTGTCGGGATTTCAGCTTCTCGAGGAGGGATATGCCCACAGAATCAGGGAGGTAAAAGAGGATATATATCAGTGGAAGAAGATTAACCCGAACCTGAAAGTGCATACAGAAATGGCAGATTTCCAGAGCAGAAAAGTCATCGAAGAGGTAATTAAGCATATCCTCCCTGCGGTTGACAGCATCGGGTTTAATGAGATTGAACTGGGGCAGATGACAGGCGGACTTGGAGAAAAAGACGCCCTGGCAGAGGTTTCAAGGAAAGTTAAAAGGGTGGTCTATCATAACGAGGAGTTCTCCATGATGATCTCAGATGACGACAGAGAGCATATGAGTCACACCTTGAGATTTGCAAGTATTGTTGCTGCATACAAGGCAACTCATGGAACGCCCCCATCGTTTGATGACCTCGATATGTTTGTCCCTAAAGAACCGTCCAGGGCAGGAATCGAAAAGGTGGAAGAATTCGAACAATGTGACTTTGGAAAAAACTCCGTGTCAGTTCCATCATTTTTGATAGAAAAACCGGAAAGCGCTGTAGGGCTTGGCGATTGTTTCACCGCAGCGCATGTCTTATTAATCAGGTAAGTAGTTGAGTCTGTATCTCCAAACAGGTCTTATAACAGCCCTTAAAGACAACAAAAATTCTGTTGGAAATGCTGTTGGAGACCAATAGAATTTTTAGTATTACTAAATTTCGTTTAGAAACTGTTCCTGTCGTAAACTTAATAAGCATTGAGTGCTATATCTTATAATAAAGGATATTATAATAAGGGGTGATTGATTGGTCAAAACGAGTGCCTACACACTGGAAGGAACTGTTAAAAAATTTGAAAATGCCTATAATTCTCTAATTGACAACAATATGCAGGAGTACGCATCCATCTTAAACGATATTGAAGACGAGCTTGGAAAAACTATCGCAAAATACCCAGAAGACGATGAGCTAAAAGAGTTTTTCACCGGATTTGAGAGTTTTTTGAAGGATAAAAAAGCCGGCGAAGTGATTGATGAAAAGGACAGGATATCAAAATTCCTCTCAGAGATAAAGCAGATTGTGCACTGGAGAAAGGTGGATATGTCTTCAGGAAAAGATCTGCAATTTAAAGATTACAGGAGTCTTAGAGGGAAAACAGGCATAAGAGGCTAAAAGGAGTTGAAGGGTTAAGGGACGGGAGATGCCTAGAACCGGCCTAGAACCAGGTATCGAGACTGGACTGTGACTTGACATCACCAATCTTTGTCTCTAATTTTTCCAAGACTTTTTTTACCCTGTCTATAGAGAAATCCCTCTCATCGCATAAGAATCTTAAGACCGCCTCTTCATCAGGAGCCCTCCAATCAAGGTCATAGTTATCTGTTGTTGAATATTCCAGGAATAACTCCCTTATCGCGGTTACGTCAAAATCTATTTTAAGGCCTTTCTTATCAACTGCCTGTTCTATCGTCCTGTGTTCCTTAATAAGCTTGAATGCCTTTTTTGGACCGATTCCTTCAACACCTCCTGGATTATAATCTGTTCCAGCAAGAATCGAGATATCGATAAGCTGCTCCCTTGTGATATCCAGGTCATTGAGCACTTTATCCAGATAGAATATCTCTGGAGTTATATCAATGTATATATTTCTCTTTTTAACCTTTCTTTTGCCTGATATCGTGATATTTCTAACAAGCCTCGCCGAACCGAAAAGCAGTGAATCATAGTCCTGCGATCCCACTGCCCAGGCGTCTCCCTTTTGAACCATATAGGCTGCCTGTGCCTCGCCTTCAAAATGGGCCTGGACATGGGGTATCCCCATGGCATCCAGAAGCTCCTTTGACTCTGTTACCATCTCTTCAGAGAACCTGGATGCCTGCTGGGCGTACATCCTCGCCTCCTCGAGGTTTCCCTCTACAAGTGCGTTTTTCCATTTAACCTCTGCCTC
>WAQR01000177.1 GCA_015520145.1 Candidatus Hydrothermarchaeota archaeon | reverse complement strand
TTTCAGGTCTATTTATCATCTACCAGGTGGGTCAGCGTGGCATTTTTTCGTCTTCAATCCCATTTGCAATAATCGGGGCTTATGTATTTGCCTATGTATTCAGGGTTCTCAAATCCAGAAAAAGGCCCGCCCATCAGATATCTGCTATTTCTATCACCTCCGTTCTCCCAATCCTTTCCATTCTCTCTATCCTATTCGTGGCATACGGCGGCGTGAACTTTGCGGCAGAACAGAGACCTTTGATAAATGATAACTGGAACAAATCGCTGTACTGGCTGATGGAAAATACGCCTGAAAATGCGGTTGTAATATCCTGGTGGGACTACGGATACTGGATTAGGACAATCGGTGGACGCAGGGATGTCATAAACCCTGGATACAGAGGAAAGGGAATAAATGATATCGCATTACTTTTCCTTGAGAAAAATGAATCAAACGCCATTTTGACAGCGAAAAGATACAAAGCTGAATATATTCTAATCCCCACAGAGATGCTTGCCCAGATGCATAATATTGAGACAATTCTAAACCTCTCCAATGCCCATTATACGATCTACCCGTATAAAGGGTCACGGACAATCTTTGGAAGACCTGCTGATATATATAGCTCGATAATCGTCCTGAATACTGAAGGAGGGAAGATTGCAATATACAGCAGGGACGGGGAAAACTTCGCGTTTAGAAATGTATACTACAGGGAGAACGGGGAACTTGTCCACAGGGAGTACACAAAATCAGATCTGCCGTTTATAGAAGGGAGCGTTTACATTTCAAGAGGCGAGACCTGGCTGCCGATGACAGATATCAGGGATTACGCTGTATATATACCGCCACTCCTGGAGGATACCCTCCTGACTTCGCTGATGCTGCTTGGCGGGGAGGGTTTTTCAAAGTTCGTCCCTGTCTATACCAGCCCCCAGATAAATATCTATGAGATAAGATATCCCTATACAAAGATAGGGGTGCTAAAGTCTGGAAAGAAGACCTACAGGGCAGGGACGTCTGTAACTGTCAGCGGGGGTATTCGGTCAACCCGGCCGTTTAGTGGTACGATGAGGACGTGGGTGTACATGCCAGATGGAGCTGTGCTGTTCCAGAACTCTTCAGCAGTCACCTGGGCCACAGGGGAGTCCCAGGAACTCCAGAAAACAGGGTCTAAAGCAGTGTCTAATGAGTCCAATAAAACCGCTAAAAAAGCTGCTAAATCTAGTAATAGGTCAAATAGGTCAGGTTTTACCTATAAATTCTTCCTTCCAGGTGATGCCCCGGAAGGCAGGTACAGGATCTACACCGCCCTGTTTGACGATAAAAATAAACGAGTCGATGCTTACAGCTCGTATTTTAGGGTGGATGAGAGTGGAGGCAGGATTATCAATGCCGGGCTTGCTGAAGGTTCTTCGACCAGGAATATTACGATCTCAGGACGTGTTGAAGGACAGGTAGATGAAGTATTTGACAAAGTATTTCTGTCGTGGGGCAGTGAGGTCCATACTGCACAGGTCGCAGGAGATGGCAGTTTCGAGTTTGTTATTGACAACCCAAGACTATTTAGAGGAACGAAGGCATATTCACTCCATACGCCGGATTACAGTGCCAGTAAAACAATCTATGTCACTGTCACTGCCGGGATGGTGGAGGATCTCAGACTCAGTAAAACCAAAGTTACCCGGGGGGAGGATGTGAAGGCAAGCTTTGTGGTGAAGAATACCGGGAATATTGGCCTTGAAGGGTATCTTAGCATAAATCCAAAGGGCAGTGCAAAAAAGAAGATATTTACCGATGATTTCAATATCCCATATAAAATTGCTCCAGGAGAAACTGCGCGTTTCGAACATACGTTTACCGTCAGTGAGGATGCCCCGACAGGGAAGTTTAAGATATGGAGCGAGATGAGGGAGAATAACCTGAAGATATGGGTTGCACCAAGGAACGAGGATGGTGAGGGGAATACTGCCTGGATAGAGATACAAACATAAATATAGTATGTGTGTGTCTGGCTAACTACCACTTTTCCTGCGTGCTCTCCAGAGAAACCGTGAATGTGAGCATCAAGTGTCCTACTGGGGGAAGTCCGGCCCTTGGGCAATGGCCCATATCACCCTACCGAAGTACGGGGATCGCCTGCCTCTCACAGGAAGGTGTGATAAGTACATAGACCATCTTTCAAAGATAGGGAGACTAAAGTTAGAGACTAAAGTTAGAGACATGGTAATCCCGTATTAAAAAATTCCAATAACAAAGGCGAACAGGGCGACAATCATCCCTGCTTTTATTGTCTTCTGGGATTTCCTTGCAGACTCTCTGCCAGGGTGTTTTAATAAAATAATTGAATAAATAAAGATTATATCTGCAACTGATACTGCAATGAGATATTTCTGGTTGAGTATACCCATAAGATACGGCATGGGGCTTATCAATGCCCCGGTAATTATCGAAATCCCTGCAATTACTGACGCTTTTTTAGGGCCTATTGCCGCGGGAAGGGTGTTTGCAAATTTTTTATCGCCTTCGAGGTCTTCGATATCTTTTATTATCTCCCTTGCAGTATTTGCAAATCCTGCCAGGATGGAGAGGATTATTGTAACCGTGGGGCTGCCTACAGCGATACCGCCGAAGAAAAATGGCGATGCTACAAGGTAGCTTACTGTCAGGCTCTTCCATATCCCTCCTTTATTTTTTATTTTCCAGGCATAGAGGTATGAGACAACCGAATTAAATGCTGCTATAATAAAGGCGTATATATTGATGAAAATAGATATGAAAATCCCAGAGGAATATAATATCAGTATATATTTCATTGCATTCCTGGGGTGGATCCTGCCGGAGGGTAAGGGTCTTTTTGGTCGATTTATCTTGTCGATTTCGATATCATAGTAATCGTTTATTGCATTTCCTGCACCGCAGACCAAAAAGGCAACCAGGGCTGCGATGAGGGATACAGGTGAAAATATTTTAGCGGTTATCAATGCTGCAATGATTACTGCAACTCCTGCTACAAGACAGTTGTGTGGCCTTAGAATCTGGAGATATGGATTCATACAGAAAACCTTTAAATCGGTAGATATAATTAGTTTTCCTAACAGCACCTTACCAGCAGCAGCCCGGTAGTGTAGCGGTCAATCATGCGGGACTCTGGATCCTGCGACGACGGTTCGAATCCGTCCCGGGCTATCGGCTATCAGATTATTTCAGATCTGCCAGGATATATTATTGTGGACATGATTATAGTATCCCAACCACTGTTCCCAGATACACGAAACCTTTATTAGTTGCACAAAATAGAGGGGTTCCAGGTGAAATTATATGGTAACTGAGCCTAATCACGGGTATTCCCGGCTTTCTAGCTTCAATTCGTATAAAAACCAGGCAGAGCACAAGAAATTAGAATCCCTGGCTTTTATCCTCAATTCGCATAAAAACCAGGCAGAGCGCAAGAAATTAGAATCCCTGGCTTTTATCCTCAACCGGCAGGGATACAGACTTGTAGGCAACCACTCTGCGGTGAAGACCTGCGGATGGACCAGGAACAGGCTCTTACATAAAAGGCCGTGCTACAAATCGAAATTTTATGGAATCGAGAGCCACAGGTGCATCCAGATGACGCCCAGTGTTTCGTGGTGCCAGCACAGATGCGTATTCTGCTGGCGGCCTGTCGAACATACCATCGGCCCTGATATCACAGTGGAGCTTGACGAACCGGGGTTTATTGTAGAAGAATCAATCAAAAGCCAAAGAAAGCTTTTAAGCGGCTACTGGGGTGAAAAAGACAGAGTGAGCAGGCAAGAGATGGAAGAGGCATATAATCCAAAACATGCCGCGATCTCACTTGCAGGTGAACCTACCACATACCCCTACATTGACGAACTTATAAAAGAGTTTCATAAAAGAGATATGACCACCTTCCTGGTCACAAACGGTCAAAATCCAGAACGGCTTGATGGGGTTAAGCCCACTCAGCTTTACCTGTCTCTTATCGCATACGATAAAGACCTTTACAAAAAGATAAATAACCCCATGCTAAAAGATGGGTGGGAACGGCTAAATGAGAGTATCGAAATATTCTCCGATTCCAGGTCAAGAAAGGTTGTAAGGATTACCCTGGTAAGAGGATATAATCTGGAGAATCCAGGCAAATTTAAAGACACTATCTTAAATGCCGACCCGGATTTTATTGAACCCAAAGGATATGTCCATGTCGGTTATTCCAGAAAAAGACTTGAAAGATCTGACATGCCATCTTTTGACGAAGTGATGGAATTTTCCAGAATCTTGTGCAACGAAACAGGATATGAAATCATCAGTCATTCAAAAGACAGCAAGGTAGCACTTCTCTCAAAAAACCCGCCATCGTTGGAAAATTATTTATTTTAAAAAATGTTAAATGGAAGGATATGAATCTGCAGAAGATCATCAACAATATTAAAAGTGAGCTTGATAAGAAAGACAAGAGAAGGGAAAAGATATTTGCAAACTCAAGGGAGATAAGGAGATTTTCCACCAAGGCCATAAGGGAGATCCATAAAGAGAATTTCGACGATGCCAAGGACCTGATTGACGCTGCTGCAAAGATTGTATCCACTCTAAATGACTCGGATTTTGAGTTCAATTTTCTCCAGGAATCACTACAGGAATACAGCGAGGCCGTTCTAGTCTATGCCTTCTTGAAGGACTGTCCCATACCAACTCCAAAAGAATTAAGCATATCTCCGGAATCCTATGTCCTTGGACTTGCCGATTCTGTTGGAGAGCTTAGAAGGTGCATACTCGATTCCATAAGAAAGGATGATTTTGATAAAGCAGAGTATTTCCTTGACCTTATGGACGAGATATCCTTTAATATAATGGCCTTTGACTACCCAAGTGCAGTGCTGCCTATAAGGAGGAAACAGGACGTTATCAGGGTCCTCCTGGAAAAGACCAGAGGTGATGTTACTCTTGCACTGAAACTGACAACTGCCAGCAGGAAATTTGAGGAAAATTTACGATAAAATACCGCTGGAATCATCGAATCATCTCTTATGGAACGGAACACCTCCGACATACTGCCCGACCTCGTGATGCGTCCCTTCGACAGCCTCTATCCCCAGGCGCTCGATTGACTTTTTTATCTCTTTTTTGTGGGGACATCGGGCAAACGGTGCTTCCATCAGCATGCAGGAACTCATGTGGATGGCATCCACCTTGTATCTTTTCAGGGTATTTGCAAGCCTGAAAACCCTCCTGCCAGAGCATCCTCCGCATGTGAAAAATCCGATAAGTTTCGTGTCCCGGCCGTACTCTTTAAACCGCTCTGTTCTCCTGTCAAATGCGTCAAGGCATCCTACCCCGGGGCATACCTCGGAGATGATATCACACCTGACAATAGCTATCCTTTTTGCCTTCTCTCTTTCAATTTCCAGGCTCTTACGAGCGGCTGAGACTGTATTCTCATCCCCTGGCATTTGGATTACCCTGCATTTAACCATGTATCAACATCGGGAGACAGCGAACACACACCCACGCTTCATTTTCGTCCTTTTCTATTTTTATAAGCGGAGCAGTCGTGCTTTTGTTCTTACAATTAAAACATTCTGCATCAGTCATATCAAAACCTCAAATATATATCATATCTTCTTAAGTGGCAGTTTGGCTGACTTAACTTAAAAACCTTTCTGTCATTGGACATATAAGACCACGATTTTGTGGGATGATGACCTTTTATGATGACCTTTTTATTCCAGAACAGCTATAACAGAAACCCATGAAAGGGGTTTACTGCCTGGTATTAAAACTTGAAGAAGATAAGGAGATAAAGATCGGCAGACTTGGAAGGGTCGATTTTAAAATGGGCTGTTATATCTATGTCGGCTCGGCCTTAAATTCGATTTATCTAAGGGTGCAAAGACACCTGAATCAGAAAAAGAAACTCCACTGGCACATAGACTATCTTACACAAAATGCCAGAATCACCAGGATATACTACAAAGAAACAGAGGAAAAGATGGAGTGCAGGATTGCAGAGAGATTCAGGGCGTTTGACTGTATCAGGGGATTTGGTTCGAGCGATTGCAGATGTAAGAGCCATCTGTTTTTTGTGCCAGGAGAAGAGAACTTAGAATTATTTGAGAGGTTATTTGAGGATTTTACCTGTTTTAGAGCTCCAGAATAGGAGGTCAAGTTCGTCGAAATCGATACCTGTTTTTTTGGAAAATTGCTTCATCTTCTCTTCGATTTCAAGGTACTCGCTCTTATTTATTGGGCGTTTTTTCCCGAATCTTTCGACAACTCCGTATTCAGAAAGGCAGGTTAGGATGTGTTTGTCTAAAATCGCATATCCCCTGACCCCGATGTTCCTAAGGAAATGGCTTGCCTCTTTAAATCCAAATCCTTTTACATTTTTAACAAAGTATTCTCTCAGTTCGTCTTTGTTATTAAAAGACCTTATCTTTTCACCAAGTCTCCCCTCACCCCTGCCAAGCCCGACGTCTTCTTTTAGACGGTTTCTTGTTTCGACGATATATTCTGCACGTTTGTTTGGGTACCTGTATCCGCTTTTTTTGAGCATTGAACATATATCTTCCTGGCTGCCGTCTAGAAGGATGTCCCTGATCTCTGCAATAGATCTTAGCCCCATTTCCGCGCTCGTATTTGCGGTCAGGATGCAAAAGCATAGCTCTTCGAATATCCGTTTATCGTCCTCTCTTGAAATATTATGGAACTCCCTTAGCCGTGCCCTTATTTCATCTCTTTTCGCTGCATGGTATCTTTTTAGCTTTGAAATATCTCCATTGTCCATCTCCTAGCCTCTACTTCGGTTGTTATATGCGTTGGTTATCGGCATCCTCCTCCCGCTGCCAAACGCTTTTGTAGTAACCCTGATGCCGGGTGGTGCCTGCTGTCTTTTGTATTCGTTATGATCGACTCTCCTGATGACGTCCTCGACCACATCCCTATCAAACCCCATGGCCAGGATCTCTTCCATACCTTTATCCTCCTCGATATACGCGTGCAGTATCCTGTCCAGGATTTCGTAAGGCGGCAGGGAATCGGAATCTTTCTGCCCGACCTTCAGTTCTGCTGTCGGCTCTTTTAGGATTATGCGTCCCGGGATGGTTTTACCATATCTTGAATTGATATACTCTGCCAGTTTGTATACCAGGGTCTTTGGCACGTCTGAGATGACCGCAATCCCGCCAGCCATGTCCCCGTACAAAGTGGTATACCCGACTGCAATCTCTGATTTGTTGCCTGTTGAAAGAACGAGATATCCGAACTTGTTTGAGAGTGCCATCAGGATATTCCCTCTTATCCTTGCCTGGATGTTCTCTTCGGTCACGTCTTCTTTCCTGCCTTTGAATTCGCCTTCCAGCGTACTTATATATGCATCGAATATCTCATCTATCGGAATGGTCTTAAGCTCTATGCCCAGGTTCTCTGCAAGTGTCTCTGCATCCTCTTTACTGGCCTTTGATGTGATCCTGCTGGGCATTGAGACTCCAACAACATTCTCTTTCCCCAATGCCTCAACAGCAAGCGCAGCAGTCAGGGACGAATCTATCCCCCCGCTTAGCCCGATTACCACCTTCCTAAACCCGTTTTTCAGGACATAGTCCCTGATACCGAGTACCAGTGCCATGAACACCTCTTCTGTGATATCCTCTTCTGTGATATCCCTCTCCTGTATGGCTGTACCCTTCCTGGTGACCCCGCCGCCCCTCCTGTCCATCCGGCCCATCCCGCCACTGCCGTCCCAGCCGTCTCTGCCGTCTCTGCTGGTTTCCAGTTCCACCACCACGAGGTCTTCAGAGAATCTGTTAGCCTGCGTTACCAGCTCTCCGTTATTATTGAATATGTAACTCCCGCCATCGAAAACAAGGTCGTCCTGTCCTCCGACAAGGTTGCAGTAGACAATGGTTACATCGTTCTCTCTTGCCTTTCTTGATAGCATGCCCTCCCTTTCTCCCGGCTTGCCTGCATGGAATGGTGAGGCAGAGATATTGATTATGATGTCAGCCCCTTTTTTTGCCTGGTCTTCCAGAGGTCCGACGTCCACCCAGATGTCCTCGCAGATGTTTATTCCAAAGACCGTACCTTCGATTTCAAAGATATGGCGTTCTCTGGCAGGCTTGAAATATCTCATCTCGTCGAACACATCGTAGTTGGGCAGGTTGGTCTTGTGCTGTATCCCGATTACCTCTCTGTCCTTTATGATACCTGCTGCATTATAGATATCGTTTCCCTGTTTGTCCACGAACCCCACAACTGCTGTAATATCACTGGCCGCACCTGCGATCTCGCTGAATTTTTCAAGGTTTTTTTTAACAAAAAGAGGTTTTAAAACCAGGTCTTTTGGCGGATAGCCTGTTACTGCAAGCTCAGGGAAAACGACAATGTCTGCCTCTTTTTCTCTGGCCTTTTTAATATAATCTATTATAATCCTGGCGTTGCCATCAAGGTCGCCTACAGTAGGGTTTATCTGGGCAATTGCGATTTTAATTCCTTTCATATACTTACAGTTGTTGAAACACTACTACTTAAAAGTTGGGAAAATCGTTGCAGATAACGCATAATATATAGAAATCACAGTGTAAGCCAGAGTTTTCCAGGTATCAGCTCAATTCCACCAATCTCCGTTGTACCCTTCATTTTCATCTCTTTTTTGATCTCGTCCATGAGCTCCCTGTCCACACCCATTATAGTCTTATCACCGATATTGTACACAATAAACTCTTTTATTTCGACACCCAGTTCCTTGGCCACGTTAAATATAACTGTCCTGACCTTCTCCTGGATCATGACCTCTTCCACGATATCATCGTACATCTCCTCATCCATGAGTTCTGGGACTTCTTTTCCGATAAGCCATCTTAGACGTTCTGAATCGAAGGCACCTTTCAATGATTCTATTTCCTGGATCTCGTCGATCTTCTCGAAAAGTACCATCTCATCCATTTTACCAAAGAGTACACCTTTTTCTTCACGCTTTTCTTTTGCCAATGACATTTGCCTCCTTTTCATAAGGATTTAGGATTTTATAACCCGGGAAATTATAGAGCAGAGTTATTGATAATATAATATAAATAGTTTTTTAAGTAAAAAAATTCATGTAGAGTCACGAAAAATCTCGCCTGCACTATTCCTCTGAAAAAGAATACTCTTTAAAGATATTCCTGCACATCACCTCAAGCGATTCTCCAAGATTCTTTTGGTTATCAAATGCTGATACCATCATCTCCAAATCACTGCTTAAATCCCCACCGTCCCTGCCGCCACGCTCCTGTGCGTTTTTCAATCTCCTAACCTCCTTAACCAGTTCTGGGACAGCCCGAATCACATTATCAACAACAGTAACCGTTGCATATCTCGCAGTCCTTGAGAGGGGATTTAAATCGACTGCGATTACCTTTTTACCCTGTTTTACAAGCGCCTCTGTCCTGTCCCCGTCCTCCAGGGCAACAAGCACAACATCGCTTTTGAATATCCCTTCTTTATCGACCATCCTCCGTTCGCTGGCAATACCGTCAATCACCTCTGTCGGAGAAACCCCGTACACTCTATCTGCACCGTGCTCAATCAACGTCTCCTCAATCTTCCTTGCCCTCCTATCTGAACGATAGAAGAGGTTGACCTCGAGCTTTGCGTTACAGACCTCTGCCAGCTCGACGAGTCCCTGTGGACACAATACAGCGGTATTCCCGTTAACCGAGATTACCGGGCATTCTGCCAGGACGAGCAGAGCTGCGGATGCCCTGATTGCATTGGAGGCCGGTCCTGTCGTTTTCTCTCCTAAAAGGTAATCGAATGCTTCTCCCCTGCCATGAGCTATGAGTCCCTCGAGTACAGTTATCCCTTTCTTATGCCCGTCCACAAGTCTCTCGCGAACCTTTATTGACTCATATCTTGGATGATGTTTTGATATCATACCTGTTTATCCCTTTCCCTGTTCATTCTCTAATCTCCAGTCTCGGCGGATATTCGTCTTTCATTGTATAAATCGTATCTCCATCAAGATTCACTTCAACAAAATATCCCACAAGACCCTTTTCCCTCCTATCCACAACAAACTCCAGCTTTAAGATGGTAAGTTCGTTTTCGTCAAGCGTTATCTTTTCCTCAGATCTCTTCACATCTTTATCAAATCTAAGTCCCAGATCTTTCCTCACCTTCAAGACTACGGTATCATCAACTGCACGTATCGACCTTATCACCACGTTCGCCACTACTTTATCGCCTTCGCCTGCCACTTCAATCCTGTCATTATCCTTTGTCCAGTATGCCTCCTCTACTGTGATTTTCTTTTCAGCATCGGCAGACGAAAAACCTCCAGAAACCACGAGTCTAAGTCCTTCTTCAGGCGTCATCTTTAGAGGTATAGTATTTTTTTCAGGTACCATTATGAGCATGCCGGAGGTGGGATTTGGAGAGGTTGGGATGAATATGTTCACGACATTTTCTTTTGTTTTCTCCTGGATCTCTTTAACACTTATAGCAGTCGTAAACCCGATTGAAAAAATCCCCTTCCTTGGATACTCTACCAGCACAACCCTCTGAAACCCGCTTTTCTGGGTAAAAAAAGCAGCGCTTGCATGTTTTATGGTTGTGTATATGCCCTTGACGAGCGGGAGCTTTAAAAGCAATTTTTCAAAGACTTCAATTGCCTTTTTGCCATACGCCATCTTCGTAAACGCCCCCACAGATATGACGAGCACTACGGTAAGTAAAAGGCTGATACCAGGGATATCGTATCCGGTAAGCCTTGTAACCGGCTTGAGTATTCCATCAAAGA
>WAQR01000176.1 GCA_015520145.1 Candidatus Hydrothermarchaeota archaeon | reverse complement strand
ATGAACCCGGAGACCTGATCTCTACTAAAAGAATAATTACTCTCAACTACCCTCATTGTTTCATCTCCCATTTCAATCGCCTCTTTTTTATTCATGGTTATTCATTTACAAAAAATTGCAGAAGGTCTAACAACTACCAAAATATTATATAAGACCTGATTGTATAAAGAAAGGGGTATTGGATAGAGAGCATAAATAAGCATAAATAGACTGAAAACTAAAACGGACGGGCCCGTAGCTCAGCTGGTAGATCGTTCCCTTGGCATGGGAAAGGCCCCGGGTTCGAATCCCGGCGGGTCCATAAAACCCCCCTAAAACCCCACTTACCTAAATCCTCTCCTCCAGCTCCCTCAAATCCCTTATAACATGATCCCTCCCTCCTTTACCATCCCCACCACCATTCTCCATATTCTTCCTATTCCCTCTATTCTCCCTATTCCCCCCGTTCCTGTCGAGATAAAACGCGGTTATCCCGCATTCCTTTGGCACGTTGTAATCAAAATCCCTGTGGTCGCCAACATGGACAACCTCCTCAGGTTTCACCCTCAAAATACTGCATATCTTCTCATAAAAATCCGCTGTCTTCTTAACTTCATTAAAATCTGACGTGGACGAAAAGATGGCCTTAAAATACCCTTTGAGATCCTGAAGCGAGACATCCAGGAACTCCCTGGCAGCATTTGACGTGGCAACCAGCACGTATCTCTTCGAGAGGCTGGTTAGGACCTCAGGTACTTCAGAATAGATTTTCACCTCACTCTTAAACCCTGAAATAAATTCTTTTGGATCCCCGTCAAGACCGAGGTCATCAAACCAGTATCCGGGCATATACCACCTCAAATCCCCGTCCCCTATCTCCTCATATCTTTTATGCAGCAGTTCCCGTGCCTTCTCTATATCGACACCAGTCTTCTTTGAATACAGTTCTGGTATCCCATAATTCCATACCCTGTCCGCAAACCCGAGGTCCACAAGGGTTCCGTCAACATCAAATGAGATTATCTTTATCGTCACACCTCGTCACACCAAAAGATATTAAATTTATCATCTTCAAATATAATCCTATGACCGTATTTACCAAGAATGTTGAAGTCCAGATAAAAGGCGATGTAGGAATGATGGACATCACGTCTCTTGCAATGGGTGCAGTATCAGAATCAGGGCTAAAAAACGGTACAGTAACGTGCTTTGTGCCGGGTTCGACAGGTGCAATCAGCACCATAGAATACGAACCCGGCCTATTGAAAGACATCCCGCGGGCACTTGAGGTCATTGCACCTTCAGACATCGACTACGAACACCATAAGACATGGCACGATGACAACGGTAAAAGCCATGTCCGCGCCACACTAATCGGCCCGAGTCTTGTTGTACCGTTTACAGACGGAAAACTGATACTCGGCACATGGCAGCAGATAGTGTTCATGAACCTGGATACCTCCTCAAGGAGGAGAAGACTGGTCTTCCAGGTCATGGGCGAATAGAACGACCCGGGCGAATAGAGACAAGTTTTGGTCCATCCCTGTCCTCAACCACGATCTTTGAAAATCCATTCTCAGCTATAGTTCCATAGTCATGGCCAGCGTCAGCAGGGTAAAATGCCAGAAAAACAAAGTTCTCGCTTCCAGTATTAACCGAGCGGTGAGCCCACCCTGGAGGTACATACGCAACAACACCTTCCTCCATCCCGGTTGTCTCTACCCTGCTGCCTTTTTGCATGAGAAGGAGCCCCCTGCCGGCTATGCAGTAGTATACCTCGCCTGTACCTTCTTTTGAGTGAAAATGGCCTTTGGTCATATAATACTCGTCACCGACCTTGCCGGGATACAGGATTGTCGTGGCATACGACAGCTGTCCAGGTTCCTCCGGTGCAGTCATTTCATATACCGTGTATATCAGAGGATTTCTATCAGACAGTGCACCAACCATCTCTTTATCAGAAAAGAATTCTGCCATATCCATCAAACGTCTTTCGAGCCTGGCACTGTAGTTATCCAGCTCCCCGCTTCTTAAACACCTGCTTGAATAGGGATTCATAAGAGGAATATCTGTTAGAACCTGTTAAAATACTTTTTTGTGTAAGGCATTTTCAGGATAGGACATCTGTTACAGGACATCCAAAGGCTTAAATATCTCCAGGTAGTACGTCAAAGGCATGGATATCAACATTTTGCTTAAAAAAAGTGAAGATGCATTCCGCAACATGGACTGGGAAAGATTGGCAGAGATTAACAGGGAGATTATGGAGGAGAGAGTTGATGAACGAAATAAAAATCTGGCAACAGGTTTTTATCATTATGCAATCTCGAAGATGGCAACCGGCCCGGAGGATGCTGTCCAGAACCTTGAAAAAGCCGCCAGGGCATTTAAACTGGCAGACGAGACCCTTGCATCATTTGCAGACACAGAGAGGCTGATTTTGCTCTCTAATTTCGATGAGGCAAACAGGGGGAGCCATTTAAGAGACCTCGGCAAACTTGCTCAAAACCTGTTCAGCAGGACAGGCAATCCTGACCACCTGCAACTCGCTATCAGTGCCTATGAGAGTGCATGCGGGTTTTTCAAAGAAAAAGAGGTTGAGGAGATAAATAAGAACCTCACTTTTTGCTATGCGAACTACGCGGCTAAATGCGAAGATCCAAGAGAGGTGTCCAATATATATGAGAAGCTAATTGGGCTATGCAGGGAACTTGAAGAATCATTTAAAAGGAACAGAGATGATCAAAACCTCGCAAGGGTGAAGGTCAATCTATCAATTGCATATCAAAACCTTGCCTCACTCCAAGATGCCAAAGACCCGCTAAAAGACATAAATACTGCTTTAGAGTTCAATGAAGAGGCAGTACGCATCTTCGAGAAGGTCGGCACAAAACCTGAGATAGCAAAGGCGAAACAGAACCTTGCAAATATCCTGTCAGACGCTGTACAGTACGATCCTGCACACAGTGAAGGATATCTAAAGAGGGCAGTAGAGCTTAGAGAAGAAACAAAGGCCATGTTCCAGGAGATAGACAGCAGACTCAATGCTGCTTATGAGGACCTGGAACTGGGCGTGACCTATCTCGAACTGGCATCAATTGACGAGGATGAGGACGGTGCAAAGGCATATCTGAAGAAGGCGATAGGCTCATTTGAAGATGCCGCAGGCGTATTTTTAACTGAAAAAAAGACAGAAGACCTCGGCCAGGCAAAGATGGGTATAGCTGTTGCTTATAAGAATCAGGGGCTCTTTGAGGAGAGTATTTCGTTTTGCAATGAAGCAATCGAAATCTTTAAAACAACGAAAAACGATGCATTTTTAGGCCTTACAAAACAAAATCTCGCTGCCACTTACAGGGAAATGGCAAAGGCTGACAAAAAGAAGGCTGTCGAGTATATAACAAAGGCCGGGGGGCTGGAAAAAGAGGCAGAAGAACTGCTGGATTTGAAGCAATGAGGCTGAAAGCCGGGAAGACTTATGATTAGTCTCATCCTGGCTTTTAGGCGAACCAGAGGCTGAAAGCCGGGAAGACTTGTGATTAGTCTCATCCTGGCTTTTAGTCGAACCAGAGGCTGAAAGCCGGGCGAATAATTTACACCAGATGTAAAAAAGTTACACAGGGTGTTAGAAATTTACATTGAGTGTAAGAAAGTTACATCCAGTGCTAGTTTTTTCCAGGTAACCTTTATATGGTGTGCCTGAATAGTATTCATT
>WAQR01000175.1 GCA_015520145.1 Candidatus Hydrothermarchaeota archaeon | reverse complement strand
GGTAATTATATTTACCCACCTTAGACCGCTACTTCTACGATTTCGACACAGGTCTTTTGCAACAGGTGCTCCCTCTGTTCAAGATAGAGTCCTTTTGTCTCTTTGATGTTTTCTAGTGCTTCTTCTTTTGTATTCCCCTTGGATATCGTCCCGGGAGGGCACATAAACGGTATATCCTCCTTCATCCGCAGGTTCATCCCTCACTTCGATGCACGCAACGTGAAAATAAAAGGCAGCCAGTGGTCGCACTTGCCGGCGGTGACAGAGCGAAGTTACTGGACTTAATCGAATACGTAAAATCAACTCCTCACGAAAATGCCTCGGTATCGGATATAGAAGTGGAGGACTACGAGGGAGACATCAGGACGACTGACTCGTTCAGGACCTCTTTTTCAACACACCAGCTCTTCAAGATTGCCAATATCGGAGTCAGTATGCTGGAAAAGCAGGATATCACAATAGAGATACTCAAGTAGGAAAGAACAAGATCCTCTTTACTTTTCTATTTTTTAAGCTTTAGCCATGCCAGTAGATTTATATTTAGATAACCATATCCTAATATAGGTATAGAAATGTTTAGAGGGGTACTAGAGATACTGGAATCCTACAGGGCAGGCAGGAACGCTGAGGAAATCTCAGAAAGATATGGCGTACCGCAAGACAAAATACTCAACCTCGGGTCAAACGAGTTCCCGTATCCCCCTCCAAAAACGGTCCAAGCAGCTATACAGGACGAAATTAGCAAGGTCAATAGGTATCCAGACCCACTATCCAGGGAACTGAAAGAAAAGCTCTGTGAATATGTTGGTTTATCCAAGACAAATATTAGTGTTGGGAACGGTGCGAGCGAGGTCCTGGATACGATTTGTAAGATCACCTTAAATCCTCTCGATAAGGTCGTCATCCCTGTTCCCACCTATTCTATGTTTATCTTTTTATCAATGCTAAGGGATGCAAGCCTTGAATTTGTTGATACTGAAAGATCGAAGTTCGAGGTCAGGGTTGGTGATGTCATCAAAGCGAGCGAGGATGCCAAACTCCTGTTCCTGTGCTCCCCGAACAATCCGACTGGAAAAGTTATCAAAAGAGAGGATATAATAAAAATCATAGAAAATACCTGTGCAATCGTTGTTGTGGACGAGGCGTATTACGAATTTTCTAAGGAAACGGTAGCCCATGAGATTGAGAGATTCGACAATCTGATTGTAGTCCGTTCCATGTCCAAATTCTTTGGACTTGCAGGTCTAAGACTCGGCTATGCTCTGGCCGGGCAGGATATCATAACATTGTTAGAGAAAGCCAGGCTGCCTTTCAATGTAAATCGTATAGCTCAAAGGGCAGCGGTAGAGGCTTTGGATGAACAGAACTGGTTTGAAAAAATAACCGGGGAGATATCCCAGGAAAGAGAAAGTGTCATAGAAAAGATTAACCGAATAAAAGGATTTAAGGCTCTTCCATCGAGAACAAATTTCCTGCTTGTAAAGCTGCCAGATAAAATGAGGGCTCAGGACATCGTCGAGGAGCTGTTCAGGAAAGGGATTATTGTAAGAGATGTGACAGGCATCCATGGTCTAACTGGCTTAAAATGCGATCATATCAGGATAACTATCGGGAGAAGAGAGGAGAATAGGAGGCTGATCTCTGCATTACAGGAGATTGCTGACTAACCACATCCCGCGGTATTTGATATTACTTTTTTTAGTCGAAACATTTATTTAATTAAATGAAACAGGAATTATAAACAGTAATAGCAGTAATAGTACTGGAAATGGTACAGACTTTGAAGAAGAGGGTAAGAAATGAGTTATGTAATTGGCCTAGTCGGCAGGATAGGCTCTGGTAAGACGGTTGTAAGCAAGCACCTTCAGGAGAAGTACGGGGGCAGGGAATACCGGTTTTCACAGATCCTTGAAGATATTTTAAAACGGCTTCACCTTCCTGCAGACAGGTCAAATCTTCAGAAACTGGGGGCGTGCCTTCGAAGAGATTTCGGAGATGATGTGATATCGAGGGTTATGAGAAAGGACATCGAGAATTCTAAGTCTAAACTCCTCATTGTGGACGGGATCAGGTATGCCAGTGAAGTTGAGATGATTAGAAGTTTTAAAAAAAATGTATTAATTTTCATAACCGCCTCTCCAGATATCAGATATGCCAGATGTGTTGAAAGGGGTAAGAGAGGGGAGGATAACCTCACATATAAAGAGTTTCTAAGAAATGAAAGGGCAGAAACCGAGAGGTGGATTAACAGTCTAAGCAACATATCTGATTATATTGTTGATAACAACAGTACAAAAGAAGATCTAATTAATCAGATCAACAGGATAATGCGAAACGAAGGCATTGATAACGCCCTGGAAGAACAAGGATAACTATGACCGGCAAACGGTAATATTTTTATGTTTATGTGCGGGTTGTGCGGGTTGCCAGTAAGAGATTTGCTATAAACTGGTTAAACTGGGATTCGAGTCTCGTTGCCAGCAAGGGGATATCTTCCACATCCAGGTCTTCCGGGTGTTTGCCAATCCTCTCGCATGCCTCTTTAACCGTATTAAAAGCGGACTCGCCAAAACTATTTTCGACGGTAACAACGACCTTATCAAATAACTCGCTTTTTCCCATCAAAATCACCTACTATCCTCAAGATATATCTGTTTCTGATATATATAGACGGTTCTATAATTTCTAGACAATTTTTTTAAGAATATAGAAACTTTTTTGTCGTGGTCTATGTTATTGTTATCAACTGTGTTATCGACCGTTATCTTTTTATCATCCGGGATGTAATCAGAGTAATAATTGAGAAATAGATGCGGGGGTAGCCAAGCGGCCAAAGGCGCTAGGTTCAGGGCCTAGTCGATTAGTTCGTTCGAGGGTTCGAATCCCTTCCCCCGCACATTTAACATTTGAAGATAAGACAGAGACATGAAAGATATCAGGAAGGTGAAGTTATGGATATAAAAACCCCGGTAATCATTCTAAACGTCAAGGCATACAGAGAATCGTCTGGCGCAAAGGATTTAGAACTGGCAAAGATATGTAAAGCGGTTATGGACGAAACCGGTGTCAGCATCGTATACTGTCCACAGCAGGTCGATCTGGCATGGGTCGCCAGAGAAGTGGCGATCCCGTGTCTTGCACAGCATGCAGACCCTTATTCTCCAGGAAGCCGTACAGGGAGCAGTGTCCTGGAATCGATAAAGGATGCTGGTGCTGTCGGTACTCTTGTAAACCATTCAGAGCACAGGATGCTTGTCTCAGATATCTCCGAGATCATCCAGAAGGCACAAACCCTTGACCTCTTTACAGTTGTCTGTACGAATAACACGCCTGTCAGCAAGGCAGTTGCAGAGCTTATGCCTTCATCGATTGCAATTGAGCCACCTGACCTGATAGGCTCAGGGATACCTGTCTCAAAGGCTGACCCGGACATCGTATCAAATTCAGTTAATGCTGTAAAAAATATTAATGAAGATATAGTGGTCCTGTGCGGTGCAGGGATATCTACAGGAGAAGATGTAAAGGCAGCAATTGAACTTGGGGCAGAAGGCGTCCTGCTGGCGTCAGGGGTTGTAAAGGCCAGAGATCCAAAGAGGGTATTGGAAGACCTTGCGACAGGAATATAACGGGTATATCTAATGGTATATCTAATAGTGCCTACATCCAACCAATCCGTATATCACCGGGAGATGATTCTTATCATGCTAAAGGAGCGGCTCCATGCCATCCTGCTCCTGTATAGAGGGGATCATGGTAGAACAATGAATGGTAGCGTGCAGAAACTCTTCGCCTTTGCAATGCTTGGGTCTGCTAACAGGCGAATATGTTGGCCACGCTTCGCCAAAATCTGGTATCGCAAACTTCACATATCCACCAATCATTATACCAGCAATATCCGAGCTTGTCGAGTTAATATCCTCACAAGCAAAATCTTTAAAAAACATTAAAATTATATCAGGTACCAAACAAGGCATTTGTGCTGACCTAGGTGCGCCCATCCCCGGCGTCGCTATTGTCGTTCGTCATTTATCGTCATTTAGCATGGCCGTTCTTTTTCTGATAGATATGTTCCCTATTATCGATAATCGAGAACCTTTCTCTCACACTCCTACTCAAAGTCTCGACTTTTCCGATTACAAGGTATCCGCCCATATTTAAAGCACGGTAAAAATTATTAAATAACTCCTTCTGGAAATCCCTGGATAAATATATTATCACATTCCTGCAGAAGATTATATCAATATTCTTTGGGTATCTATCAGTGAGGAGGTTGTGCTTCTTAAATTGCACCAGGCTCTTTAATCTGTCATTTACCATATACATATTGTCCTCAGACCTTATAAAATATTTATTTAAATACCACTTACCTGTACTCCACTTACCGGTGGTGCTCTTAACCACGTTTTCCGGGTACACACCTTTTTCTGCAAGGCGAAGGCTCCTGTCATCGATATCTGTTCCAATAATAGAG
>WAQR01000174.1 GCA_015520145.1 Candidatus Hydrothermarchaeota archaeon | reverse complement strand
TATCCAGAAAATGGGGGCAGGAATCGCTGTCATGATTAATTACAACGCACACAGGAAAGAGGATTTAAGCGCGTTTGAAAATCTTTTATTAAACCTTGCAAGGATATCAGATGACCGCCTGGTGATGATAAGGTAGCAGTTGAATGCGGTCATCATCACCGAACCTGTATGGTCGATAAATATTTCTTTAACTCCTCGTTAACTATTTCGCTCACAGTCCTGCCGTCAGCCTTTCCTCTTACGTCCTTCATCACAAGGCCCATCAAAGGCTTTGCTGAATGCTCGCCTTTTTCCTTTATAAAATCCTCCCTATCTTCTATCACTTTTCTTACAATCTTTCGCAAGTCCTCCTCACCAAACTGCGTTCCGAGTGCTCCGATTACATCTTCAACAGTGCTCTCAGGGTTCTCTGATATGGCCTTTATGATATCCGGTATGGCCTCCTTTACTGCCCTGCCTTTTGATACCTGGACAAATACATCTAAAATCTTCTCACCCGGGACATTATCCACCTGGATACCGTCTCTTTTAAGGTCCTTCATTGTTCCAAGTAAGGTGTTTGCTACCAGCGTGGGCTGAATCGCAACCTCCCCTAAAACCCTCTCGAAAAATCCTGCATACTCGGATTTCACAAGCTGGTTTGCCAGCTCCCTGCCTAACCCGTAATCCCGTATAAACCGTTCTATCTTCTCATCAAAGAGTTCTGGAAGTCCTGCCCTTACAGCAGAAAGCCTCTCTTTTGTAATCACCTCAGGCGGGACATCGGTCTCAGGATACATCCTTGCAGCGCCTGGAAGCGGCCTCATGTAGGATGTTGTACCATCGGTATTTGCCACCCTCGTCTCTTCAGGTACCCCGTCAAATGCAGTTAGATATCTCTCATAAACCGCTCTCAAAGCCTTTTTGGCAGTTTCCTCCCCCCCTGCTGCGAGGACAAATGCATCACCATCACCCAGTTCCATGGCCATTTTAACCCTGTCAACCTCATCCTGCGAAATGCCGTATGCAGGGAGTTCATCTATATGAAAGATCCCCCTGACCCCTGCGGCAGCCCTTGCATATCCTGCAAATTCCGGCCCAAGCCTGTCTTTCAAAAGCCCCTTAAGACCGCAAAGCCGTAAGGCAAGCACCTTTGCCCCAGTCCTGTTCCTGCCGCGCTTTAACTGGCTTTTTATCACCCTGGACGACGTATCTGAGAATATGTCTGTAACATCAAAGACCAGAAAATCGTCCTTCCTGTCATTCCTGATTCCTTTCAGCCTGTCCCTTTTCAGCCTGTCTCTTATCTCTATGAGCATCTTCTGTCTCCTTACCTCGTTCTCGATGATGACCGGGATCTGGTTCAGTTCCTGGACGCCTTTAATCTCGACCCTGGCACCGCCTTTGATTGATACATTTATGTCCTGCCTTATTGTCCCTATCCCCCTCTTCACCTTTCCAGTTGCCCTCAAAATCTCGCCGATCTTCAATGCGACCTCCCGTGCATGCGCCGGGGTTCTGATATCAGGTGCAGTTGTTATCTCGATTAGAGGTATCCCGAGCCTGTCAAGCCGGTATATCGTGGTCTTCCCCTTCTCCTCGACTTTCCTGGCGGCCTCCTCTTCAAGACAGATTGTCGGGATGCGGATCCTCTCACCATCGATATCCAGAACACCGTCAAGGGCAACGATTGCAGTCCTCTGGAATCCCGATGTATTAGAACCGTCTATAACAAGTTTCCTCATAAAGTGTATCTCGTCGATTACCGTGGCATTTAAGAGCGCTGCCACCTGGATGGCAATCTCTATCGCCTCGGGGTTTGGCAGGTGCGGCGGCTCTTCGTCAAGTTCTACAAGACAGTTCGTATCCTGGTAGCCCTGGTACAAAAAATCCCGGCCTTTCAAAAACTCTTCCATTGCCGCCTGGTCTATCTCGCCAAGTTCGCTCAGCGTCGGCCGAAGCCTGCGTTTCGTCTCCAGGTCTGCCGTATCGTCCCTTATAACCGACGGGCAGTCGCAAAAGAGTTTCGTGGTATCAAGCTGCTGATGGATCTCAAATCCGATTTTCATATCCTGCATATGGGATTCTCTTTTCTCAGGGGTTTTTATATTTTATTATGAACAAATATAATATGAACAAATATAAAGTTGTGGAGAAGATAGCGAAGCCATGCGCCACTTCTGCCAGATACTGGAACCAGGGAGTGGGCTGGTAAAGAGATCAGGGCGGTTAGTCTGGAGAAATAGAAGTCGGGGAGTGATGGGAGGTATAGTCTTCCGGGAGCTCCGTGGTCAGCCACTGGCACACTCAGGGAGGCGCTTCCTATCAACAGAGGTTCAATTTCCAGGACCTCAATAAGGCGCATCTCCCGGATTACAAAAACCCTCTTAGCTACATGCATGTATGTTTCACTATGATTCGTTTACATTATCAAACTTCACTTGAGCTTCACTTGATACTGCGTTTAACGGGCCCGGCGGGATTTGAACCCGCGGTTTACAGCTTAGGAGGCTGTCGCCTTGTCCTGGCTAGGCTACGAGCCCAGAGAGAACCTGGGAACAGGAAACAGATATCTTCCATCTCTTACCAGAGGTTTGCTCAAGTGCCTCATCGCACCTGGCGGCACCTGATACATCCTTTCCTCAATATCTCTTTTTATATCGACTTTAATCTTTTTGGTTTTATATGTTTTGCATCTCCTGCATCTAAACTTCTGGTTTCTTCCAGCAGATTCCATCCGCCTGCCGCACATCTCACACAGGGGATTTTTTTCTCCTACCAGCCTCTTTAACTTTACGACATCAATCTTTTCGAGATTGATTGTCCGTACGTCCGCCTTAACACCGCCGTAAACGGTAACGACATCACCCTCCACAAGTTTATTGACCACCCATCTAAAATCCCCAGTCGGCTCAAATGCCGCACATGCAATATGGTCCTCTCCATCAGTAAGCTCGAATATCACATGTCCCCCTGGGATGATTATCGGCCCACCTGAAACGCTGCCTTTTAAGATGACTGAAGAGTACGGCCTTATATCTGCTATCTTTCTCACCTTCTCGAGGTGGGCGTCTGTACACTGGTTTGTCCTGTAAATAACAGTGGCTTTTACATTTTCTCCCGTCTCTATCATGGAATACGCATCATTTAGTATATCTGGATTCTCACCTCTTATACCAAAAAGTACAGGGCAGGGCGAATTTGGAGTGATCAGTATCTTATCTCCGTCCACATTATTGAACGTGAAAGGGAACGTTCGTCTGTCCATCTCAAAAACCGAGTCTTTCTCAACCAGTCTCTTTTTCCCCCACATCTCCTTCTCCCTGTAGGCGATTATCTCATAGGTATGGTCGCCAAACCCGTTTCCAATAGCAGCAAGTGCCCCGATTATCCCCCTGCCGTTTTTGAATTTATGAAACTCTGCATGGTGCTTTTTTAGAACCTTCTCGGCATCATTGATTTCAATGACCTCGTGCATTGTCCTGTTATAAAATGCCCTGAAATCGTCAGGTACCCTGCCGCTAAAAAATACCACCCCCGGATTTGTCTTTCTGTCTTTGAACACAGAATATTCCCTTACTGCATCAAGGACTGCTGCCTTTATCCTGCCGATATCAGAGGTGCTGTGCGGGACAAGCTCAATGCAGATACTTGCATTACCGCGGGTTTTGTATTCGATATTCGGGTTCAGCCTTACCAGCCGCGCCTCCAGGACAGTGGAGTATCTGGACAGCCTCTCTAAAAGCACTGCCCCGATATAGGTCGTACACATGCCTCTAGTCGAGTCGGTATCATCTATACCGATGTAAAAATTGTCTATTAAAGACATTTTTATAACACTTCCTCCCATATATGGTCGAAGTAGCTTTGATAGATCCCGATGCATCCTGGGCTGGTGGTATGAATTGCAAAGTGGGAGTTTGCAGGGTCATCTGCTGCTACAAGTGCCTCCTTCCCATCTGCTAGCACGTACTTTGAATGGTCATACTCGAAAATGCGTACCTCTGCACCGATGTCTTCCAAAAGCGATTTGCATCTGGAATCGAACTCCCCCAAGCACCTGACGGTCACACCCCGCCCGACAGATGTCCTCAATGCCTTCTCGACCTCACCAGAAGATATGGGCCTGACACCGAGAATGAGAATCTCTTCTTTTGAACCGTTGATTATCTCAACAAGTTTATCCCTCACGTTCCTTTTGCCTTTAATCGTCCAGAAAGATTCTTCCGGCGATTCCTTTTTCATCGACTTATCGTACATCGGGCCGATCTCGGCTAGAAGATTCTCAACGACATTTATCCTGATCTCGCACTCCCTCTTGAGAACCTTCCTCGGGTCAACAGCAGAATAGACCATTGGCCTGCCAGGCCGCATTTTCACAAATCCCCTTTTCTCAAGGCTCTCCAGGATGTCGTATTCTCGTGAGTAAGGGATCCCTGCAGAGCGCCTGATCTCCTTTACCGTCGATGGCCCGTTCATGACAAGCGCTGCATACGTTCTGGATTCATATTCGCCAAGGTCAAAAAGCTTCAGGACGTCAATCCATTTCTCTATCATTTTGTACACCAGAGTCTCGACTATACACTTCAACGTTTTGGTATTTATATTTATAGACTTAATATTCATTTTGATATTCATATTTTTTACTCTAAAATGAGTAAATGATGTTAAGTTTATATCTATCTATAAATAATAGGATGAAACAGGAGGTTAAGTATAATGACCGAGACCAAATATGACAACACTCTGGACGTCAGGGGGAAATGTTGCCCCATGCCGGTGTTACAGACGAAAAAGGCGATTGAAGACCTCAAAAAGGGGCAGGTACTCGAGGTACTCGCAACTGATAGGGGCTCCAAAAGCGATATCCCTGCGTGGGCTAAGCGCACTGGAAATAAGGTGCTTGGAATCGAAGAAGAAGAGGGAATATTAAAGTTTTATATCCAAAAAGGTGGAGGTATAAAAGAGGGAGTCAGGGAAAGCGGAGAGATCAAACCAGGAGATAGAAAAAAGAAGCTGGCAATTATATGCTCGAAAGGAACCCTGGACATGGCATATCCGCCGTTTATCCTTGCC
>WAQR01000173.1 GCA_015520145.1 Candidatus Hydrothermarchaeota archaeon | reverse complement strand
TTTCGGAAAGATTGCTGCAATTGGCCTGGTTTTCAGTGCAATCTTCGTGCCGGTCATTATCTCTATTGGACTCCTGTTCCGTGAGAGGGTTGTCGGGAAGGCAATTGTATGGCTGCCGTTGCCGTGGAAGTCGTAACTTGTGAAAATAAAAGGATTATCATCTCAGTTATCCACCAGGGTTGCAACAATCAATATGAGTTAATGGTTAATGATTTAATAACTATCTACAGCCATTCCGTTCCAGCCTATACGGCAGCCCTGCCCTCGCACCTTTTTTTGAAATGCATCTTGAAGCCAGGTAATTACCGAGATTGCCGCATGATTTTATGTCTCTTTCTTTCATTAGCCCGTACAGGAACCCTGCAGCAAATGCATCGCCCGCACCGGTTGTATCGACCACTTTTGTTTTATATGCAGGAATCAGGTGTGATCCGCCCTTTGTCATGACAAAACATCCGTCCTCTCCAAGCGTCACAGCCACGATCTCCACACCGAGTTCCAGTAGCTCTTTAGCCCCTATTTTATACTCGCTACCTGTAAGGAGTTCTATTTCCTCACGGTTTATGAACATGACATGGCAATTCTCTATAAACTGCACAAGTTCCTCAAGACCTTTTCTGGCATATAGTGCGCCTGGGGAGAAGCTGATTTTTTGAACTTTCTTTATGATACCTTTTTGTGCCCTGTACGATTTCTCACCTACAAAAGATGAGAGGTGGACGAACCCTGCTTCCTTGATATATTCCAGGTCGCCCTTATCGATGCTCAATTTGTCGTTGACACCAGGATATGCATAAAGCGCCCGTTCACCAGTTTTATCAACGAACCCGAGAATCTTTCCAGTCGCACCCTTTAATCTCTTCAATCCTTTTGTATCCACCTTCTCTTTTTTCAGGTCTTCTAAAACTAATTTCGAGTCTTCATCTGTCCCGATCATTCCCACAAATCCTGTCCTGAGACCGAGCCGTGAGAGGGCGACAATCGTGTTTGCAGCAGAGCCTCCTGGTGCGACAGTTTCAGAATAAACCGATACCTCCTCACCGCCTCTGGCAATGGAGCTGACAAAATAAAGCCTGTCAACGTTAAGTGCCCCGATTCCTATAACATCCATGATGTTTTATTATATTACCAGGGCTTATAAATCATACTGATAAATATAATTATACTGGACGATAAATATACTGGAAAAGAAAACTTTTTAAGGTTAATTAAAAAGAACTAAAACACGTGACAAATGAAATCTACACACTTCTTTCACATGACGCTTTGAAAGACCCATGGGTTTTTGCCTTCCTGGTTATCGGGGTAATGGTCTTTGAAGGTGTGTTACTGGGGATCCTGGCAGAATGTCTTTTCAAGATACTGGGGATTGAGACTGAGAAGATGGGGCACTAGGTGACAGCATCATGTATCTTCCTGCCGCTGATGTCGAGATAAGTGTGTGGATCCTGGTAATCATCGGGTTTTGCGTCGGTGTGCTTGGAGGGTTTTTTGGTATAGGTGGGGCATTCATGGTGACACCTGCACTGAATATCTTCGGGTTTCCGATGGCGTATGCTATCGGGACTGACCTTGCGCATATCATGGGGAAGTCTATTGTAGCGACATTCAAACACAGGAAGATGGGGAACGTAGATCTGCGGCTGGGTGTTATGATGCTGGCAGGGACTGCCGCAGGGGTCGAGGCAGGGAAGGAGGTGGTCCTGTATCTCGAGTATATCGGTGCTGTGGAGACCGTTGTCAGGATAATATATATCCTCCTCCTCATTGGAGTCGGGTCTTATATGATGCATGATTATTTAAGATTTACAAAAGAACATGAAATCGGGAAGGAAAAGGATATCGGTGAGAGGATAGGCACTGCTGTGTCCAGGAAAATCCATGATATCAATATCCCTCCAATGGTAGCACTGCCTGAATCGAAGATAAGGTCTATCTCGATATGGGCAATAATCATTGTGGGGTTTGTGACAGGGTTCCTGACAGCGTTTCTCGGGGTCGGCGGAGGGTTTATCAGGATGCCAGCACTCATCTATGGTCTTGGAGTGCCCACCACAGTGGCGATAGGTACTGATCTCTTTGAGATAATCTTCTCGGCAGGGATCGGTGCGTTCCTGTATGCACTCGAGGGCAAGGTCGAGATAGTGGCTGCCGCAGTCATGCTTCTTGGAGCTGCAATAGGTGCGCAGATAGGTGCGACTGCAACCGCATATGTTAAAGGGATGAAGATAAGATTCTATTTCGCCCTGACAGTATTTATCGCGGGATTGAGCGTTTTGATAAAACAATCTTCAGTGCTGTACGCCAGCCCGGTTCTGGGGACTGCTGCGGGATATCTCATACTCGGGGTGTCCGGGGTAATGACCCTGATTGTCATTACGAGTATGACCACTGGAATAATCGAAGAAAGACGGCGTGCCCCGAAGATAGAACGGGTGAGAAAAGTGCTGATGGCAACAGGCGGGTCGAGCTTTGCGTTGAATGCGATACGGGCAGGAGGGATAATATCAAAAGGTATTGGAGCAGAAGTGACGCTCCTCTCTGTTGAAGACCCACACGAGAGGGTTGATACAAAAAAGGCATTAAAGGCATTAAGTGACGGAAGACGGATTTTGGAAAAGATGGGAGTTTCAGCCAGGACGAAAATCGTTAAAGGAAATGTAGCAAAAAAGATTTTAAAAGAGTCAAAAGATTATGAACTCCTTGTAATCGGGTCACACGGTCTAACCAATATAAGAGAGCGCCTTTTGGGTGCAAAAGCAGATTATATTGCGGGTGCTCCTGCAACATCTACACTGGTTGTACGTGAGGAGGGCAGGATATCGAAGATACTTCTGGGCGTAATTGTGCCGGGATATAATAAAAAGGTCGTTGATACGGCAGCAGAGATTGCAGGTATCACGAACAGCAGGATTGAAATCCTTTCTGTTATGCCGTCGCCGAGGGTGTTCCCATTTGATGCTAAAAGGGAGTGGAAAAGCGATGTCCTGCTGGACGCACATCCTAAAGAAGCAGAAGCACTTGAAGAGATATACAGGACGATTACTGACAAAGGGATTGAGGCCTGCTATAAAATGAGGGCAGGGCTGACAGAGGAGGAGATACTAAAAGAGGCATATGAGGGCGGGTATGATTTGATAGTAATCGGTGCATCCAGGAGGAGTGGTGTAATATGGCGGATAATCGGAAACCTCTCTTATGGTATAGCCAAGCACGCAGAGGTCTCTGTCCTGATTGTTAAGTAGGATTGGAGCAGGATTGAAATAGGACTGAACCAGGATTGTTGGGTAAGGAAGGGGTTTTTACGAATATGCGGTGATATTAGCAAATATTTGCGGTTGTGCATACAAACACATAACATATGCCATAGTATAACCTATATATATTTAATTGAAATTAATTAAGTATCCTTAAGTGGCAGTGAGATAGTTTATTATTAATTGAATCAATTAGGAGGTGTCAAAGATATCAAAATTGGGAATACTCGTAACTACAGACAAACACTTAGACCATGTGGTCGGACTTACGAAGGCAGCCAGAGAGGCTGGAAAGGAGGTCAGGGTCTTTTTCACATCAGTTGGAGTAAAACTCTGTCCAGAGGAGAAGGCCCAGGAGATTGTGAATGCAGGGGCAACAGTGGCACTCTGTGACCTTACATATACATCACTTGGAGTTGCCGAAGAACATGGAAAAGACATCAACGGTATGACGTTTGGGAATCAGGATAATAATGCCGAGAATATCGGCCTAGTAGATAGATACGTGGTGTTTTAAATGGCAGAACGATCAATTGCAATTTTGACAAAAGAGACAGATGACTTTTTACAAAGCGAGGCGTCGCGGTCCGCAGTTGGAATGATGTTGAGGGGCCATACCCCGAGCCTTTTCATAATAGATGCTGACTGCAATATAGATTATAAAGATGTTGCAGAAAACCTTGAATGGATAGTTGATTCTGACGGAATTGTGGCATCAAACAACAAGGACAATACATCAAAATCTGAACATATAACTTATATGTCCATTGAAGATATCGCTGAGAAAATACTGGAATCAGATTTTATAGTCCCGTTTTAGAGGTGAGTATATTGAAAATATTGGAAATTCTTAGATCAGAACCCGACGCGAATGTAAATAAGATTATCGAGGTACACTCAAATAATCATGAGGTAAAGGTAGTTAAACTCTATGAAGGAACCCCTGACTACAGTGCGCTTGTTGAAGACATATTCAGCCATGACAAAGTGATCTGCTGGTGGTAGATTTAGTATAAAAGAATAAATATATCGAACAGATTGGAGGTGAACAAAAGATGGCTGGCTCTCTGATATATGCATGTAT
>WAQR01000172.1 GCA_015520145.1 Candidatus Hydrothermarchaeota archaeon | reverse complement strand
TCAGATCTACTTGAAAGAGTGACGCGGCTGCACGAATCGGATATCTCGCTTGACGGTATCAGGCTGGATATGGATTTTGGGAAAGGGAACCATTTTTTTGAGTTTTACAGACCGATAGATATCTCGGCAGAATTTGATGACAGGCTTGAGATGGATAGATATTATGCAATCCTCCACTGTTCTTCCCAGGAACGAAAGCATGAGGTCTATGGTAAGGTTGATGAAGGGGAGTGGGTTGATACGCCGCTTGGAAAGGTCTGCGTATTAAAGGACGCGGCAGCAGAAGAATATTTGAGGCTCTGGAGAGACTACGAATCTTTTTGTAAGATGAGGCGGGAATACCTCATTAAGGAAGTACTCGGCAGTGAGCTGGAGGTGATATCAAACAAGACGCATCAGGGACTGTTTGGCAATACAGAGATCAGGCTCGGGTGCTACAATACCCTCGATAGGTCAGACAAAAGCGACCTCTTCCCGATGACTGTCGGCTGGGAGCATCCGGTTTTCATACTCAAAGGTGAGAGAAACCTCAAAGACAGTACCATTGAGGAGAAAGGGTTTGTTGAAAGAGCAGAGAGATATGGGCTTATTGAAAAGATAAGAAATATAAATATCCTCCCGCACGGCGGTGGGTACATGCTGGATATTCCCTATTTTGATATCGAGGTGGAATGTATCGGGAAGGCCAGGTATTTCACATTAAGAGGTGCTGAAGATGCAATTTCATCAAAGTACGGTAAGATCATGTTTACAAATCCAAAGGAACTGCCGTTTGGATACAGGGGTGAGGACGTGATTAATAAAACCCTCGAATACGAGCTGGCAAAGCCGGTTGCAAAACTTCAGCCGGTTGGCACGTTGAAGGTGTAGATGCGGTGAGCGAGGCGAGTGAGGCGAGTGAGGTGATACCGGGATGATGGTAAGGAAACTTCGAAAGGAAGAAAAGGAGCTTATAAAAAAGATGCTGGGATTTGTAAAGAAGGTCCATGCCCACAGTGAGGGGCACAGTTATTCGCATGTCTCCCAGGTGACGGAGGTTGCGATAGAGATAGCGAAGAGGGTTCCTGAAGAGGTCGACCCGTTTACAGTGATATGTGGCGCAATATTCCATGATATCGGAAGGGTAAACAGAGAATTTGGGACGCTGCATGGACTTGAAGGTGCTGCGATAGCTGAAGAGTATCTGGAGGCGGTGGGGCTTGAGAGAGAGGATATAGAGAAGATAACAAGGATAATTGCCAGGCATACACCCACATCTATGCTGAAACCGAGGACTGTTGAGGAGAAGATTGTGTTTGATGCAGATGCACTTGATAGACTCGGGTGGATTGGTGTTTTGAGGGGGCTTCTTGGCAAGAGAGGGTCGATTGAAGAGATATTTTATAGTGTAATCAAGAAGAGAAGGGAGGATTACGACAGGCTGCATTTCGATGTGTCGAGAGAGATTGGTAAAAAAGACCATGAGGACCTGGTGTATCTCATCCAGGAGCTTGAGAAGGCACTTGAGAGGAGGATAGAGGAGGTGGAGAAGATAGAGTTCCTGGATGAGGAGTGAGAGTGGGAGTGAGAGTAAATCTAAGTCCCGTTCGATCATACAATACAAGGTCTTTAGAGTCTAAAGAGTTTAATTTTAGAATCTAAAATTTACTCTCCGCCACACTGCTGTATTTGGTCATGTATTCTTCCAGTTGCCATGCCGCAGCTGACATACCAGGGCAATTCCGTTATCGTTATGGAGAGTGTTGCCGCGCCCTCATCCCAGCTAAATTTAGCTGTAACTCCATGACCTGATATCTGGCCGCTGTGTCCTGACGGAACGTGAATACCTGCATTTTCTAGCTTTTTCTTAAGACATTCAAATACTCCTGATGTAACTCCATGGTAGATCACTTTATTACATCCCATTTTTATATCACCTCGCAAGTTAGTGTATTTTTTGTTTTTATATTTTTTAAATTGTAATAGAGGCATTAGACTACTTTATATTATTTAAATTTTTTGGTCACCTGTGGGTCGCCTGGGGTGGTGGTGCTGTTCTAACCTATGACTGCCTTACACACCATTTTTGATAGACCATTTTTGTGTACAATAGGGATAGTACTTTTCCCGCGCTCTTACGAAAAAG
>WAQR01000171.1 GCA_015520145.1 Candidatus Hydrothermarchaeota archaeon | reverse complement strand
TCTTTGTCCTTTGTTACACCCTTACTGCTGTATATCCTCTCGATTTCCTCACGTGGCTTGAACTTGTTTGCCTGGTTGTTGCCTTCGTGATGCTCTACCCAGTCGATTGTTATATCGTTTGGTATCCTCTTTTTCCTGTTAACCTCGTCCAGGGGGTTCATACCTGGTACTGGTCTTGTACTCACAATTGCTACGTTCGGATCGTTTATACGTTCAGCGACATAGTCTGCAGTTGCAATCAGGTCAGGATTCGGTGTTGCTTTATAGGTTGTAGCAGGTCTCTCTTTCATCTCAAAGGCTGCTTCCAACGGCCCGTCCCAGGTATCCATACCGCCGTCAAGGTAGTATACTTTATCGTGTCCGTAATACTTGAATACCCACCATGCCCTGGCGGCATATGCACCTGACCAGTCTCCATTATCCAGCTTTGCATAGACCAATATCGTATCGTCATTTGATATCCCAAGTTCACTTAGATAGTTCTCCCATCGGGCCTGATCTACAACATTGCCTGGATATGCATCCTCGGTCTTATAGCAGTACTTGAAGCAGTCCAGAAACACAGACCCAGGTATATGTCCTGTAGCAAAGGTAGACTGATCTTTAGCTGACTGATCTGAGCCTGCATAAACCGGTACTATATTATCGATATTCTCCTTTACCCAGGCAGCATCCACTATCACTCTCTCTCTCTCCCCTGTCGGTTCAGGTACTGTCGTAGTCGTTACATTGTCCCCTGATACTGGTGGCACTGTCGTCGTTGTTACTGGTGCTACTGTTGTTGTCGTAGTAGGTGGAGCAGTTGTTTTATCTTCGCCAACACATCCGCTTATTGCTACTATTGCAAATAAAAACACAATAGTAATCAACTTATTTTTCCCTTTCATATCTATCACGCTCTCCTTTGGTCCTTTTTCTTTTTCCTTTTATAATAAAATGGTTCTAGTCTGTAGTAAAAAGCTTTTATTTATTATTTAAATATTTCTATTTGATTGCAACAAGGATATATTACAAATCACAACAAAAGCTTTATCTATTATTTCTCTATCCCTAATTATTTATTGTGTTGTAGTATAATATGTATCTATAATATGTATCAGATGATATGTATCGTATCAGATGACAGATGAAAGGATAAATATTGATGAATAGATAAATAGTGGAAAGATGGTGAAATCTAATGTACCAGGGAAAAGCAGGGAAGGTTCTGGCAGGTATTGAAGTCGGGGACAGGATCAGGATAGAGAAAGACGGCAGGTCATTTGAAGGGAATCTGATGCCGAGGACCGAACTTGGCGGTGAGAACCATATAGTCATAAAACTTGACAGCGGATATAATATCGGGGTGGAGGTGGCTGGCAGGATAAGTGTCAGGAAACTGGATGCAGGTGATGGAAGGGAACAGGGAGTATCAGGGGAACACGTCGAACATGTAATAGAACGGTCAGGTGAAAAGCCGGATGTAACGATAATCGGAACAGGTGGTACAATCGCTTCAAAGGTGGATTACAAAACCGGTGCAGTCCATCCATCTTTTTCAACAGGAGAGCTGATAAACGCTGTCCCTGAACTGAAGGAGATAGCAAACATTGATACCAGGCTTTTGTTCAATATCCTAAGCGAGAACATGACACCGTCGCACTGGCGGAAGATCGCTGAAGAGGTTGCAGGGGAGCTGAACTCGGGTGCGGACGGCGTTATCATAGCACACGGAACAGATACGATGGGCTATACTGCAGCAGCGTTGAGTTTCATGCTAAAAAATCTCCATAAACCTGTTGTCCTGGTCGGTTCGCAGAGGTCGTCAGACAGGCCGTCATCTGATGCGTCATTGAACCTTATCCATGCAGCAAAGGTAGCGGTTTCTGATATCTGTGAGGTCGTTGTGGTGATGCACGGCTCGTCGAGTGACGATTTCTGCCTGATACACAGGGGGACAAAGGTCAGGAAGATGCATTCGTCGAGAAGAGATGCGTTTAGGAGTATAAATGACATCCCGATAGGGAAGGTTACAGAAGATGGGATAGAAACATATCAGGAGTACAGGAAGAGAGGAGCGGAAGAGAGAGGAGGAGACGGAACTGGAGGAGGGATGGGGAATGGAGCGATGAAGGTCGAGGTGGATGGCCTGTTCGAGAAGAATGTTGCACTCGTCAAGGTCTATCCCGGGATAAAAGAGGATGTCCTGG
>WAQR01000170.1 GCA_015520145.1 Candidatus Hydrothermarchaeota archaeon | reverse complement strand
TGAAGAGACAAACGAATCTTTCAAATCCTTATTCTTGTCACTTAAAGGATCGATAGAAGGCGTAATCTGAGCCTGCCTGATAGAAAGCTCCTGTGAGAACTGGGGGGCTGTAAATACAGATGCATCGTATCGTTCTATATACCCCTTGAGATAGTTCCATACATCTGGATTTGGAGAGGAGAGATCAATGTGGCACCGCCACACCCATTTATTCTGCATCTCATCTTTCTTTTTTACAAGCCCCGCAGGCTGGGGGTCGTGGACAAAGACAATATCTCCATAAATGTCCATCTCATTAATATTTTTCTGGGTGGTTTCCTCGAATATCCTGTAGTCCTTTGCACTTAGAATCTCGGATTTTCCATGAAGCGAGTTGTGGAACTTCTTTGTAACATCGAAAAAATCCTTCCCGCCTTTGATGACGTCCCAGCTCGCGTTCACACCCAGATCTCTGAGCAGGGGTACGAGCCAGTGCAGTATCTCTGCAACCCCGCCCCCGACAGCAGTGGAATTTATATTCTGTACCTTTTTGTCTCCAAGTGCGGATGCAATCACCCTGAGTTCTTCAATGACATTCTCCCCGACGATAGGCTCGTAGTCTTTAAGCGTGTGCATCACGAAATACTCCTTTCAATACTCTTTTCAATCTCTTTTATAATCCAGTTTCTAAGGTATTCAAGTGTATATTGATATGGGTCAGCCTGCCCTATAGTCTCAGCAAGCTTCTTTTCTTCCAGGCTGTCTTCAATCCAGTGCGAGAAATCGTTTTGCCCTTTCGCAAGACGCAGCCTGGCCTCAAACATATGGAAGTAAATTGAATTGATGCCGATATTCCTCAAACAGTCGCAAAACTCCATAAGGTTATTTGCCACGTATTTTGTCGGGAATGCAAATGTCACAGACTTAATGAAATGGAACTCTCTGCCTTTTGATGCAAGTTTTGCTGACGGGTTTTTTTTAATATAATCTTTAATGGTCGAGATTATTGATTCCCTTAGATCCGAGATATTCTGGAACTCTATGGTATCAATGCTCTCAAGCTTCTCGCCAAGTTTTTCATCGTCCAGCACCTCCCTCACCCAGTAGGCGAAATCGCTCGGTGGTGCAGGGGTTACGTAGTGGTACAAAAGCAGGAAATTATGGGTGTGGTGGTATATGGAGGCATCTGGCACTTTTTTTATGCATTCAAGAAACTCGTAGATGTTCCGTGCCTTGTAACCTGTAAATTCGTTGAGACTCAGCCTTGAATAAAAGATGAAAGGCGTCTTTGCCTGTTTTAAAATTATGTCGTTCATGTTCTAAAATCCTCCAGCGTTTTTTCAAGGACATAGTAAACCTTTTCTACTCCGTTATCAACCCAGCACTGGCGCGATGTGTCGTATCCCTTCTTTCCGATCGTTTTATTTCCCCTGCCTGCATCATAGACCATTTTAATCTTCTCTGCAAGCCCTTCATAATCTGACGGCTCGAATATGTATCCGTTTATCCCGTCCATGATGAGTTCTGACGACCCGGCACCCCTGCTTACTATAACCGGTTTTTTGTAAAGCCATGCCTCGACTGTCACAAGCCCAAAACCTTCTTTTACCGACGGGAGGATTGCCACATCGCATATCTCATAGGCACAGTTGAGTTCGCTGTCAGAGATATATCCTGTAAAGACTATCCTATCTTCAACCTCCAGCTTGGAGATCATTCTCTCAAGATGGATCCTCCACTGCCTGCTTTTTGGATGTGCCAGCCCTCCTTTTTTGCTTGATGAAAAACTCCCGTTGCCCACAAGGATCAGCTTTAGCTCAGGGATATGTTTCACAAGCTTTTTGACTGCCTTTATTGCAGTGTCCTGGCCTTTGATACTGTCCATCCTTGCCACGACCAGTGCAATGAAATCAGATTCCCTGATACCAAAACGTTGTTTAAAATCTTCGATCTGTTCCTTTTTTGGTTTCCTATATTTCCCTGGATCGACATAGGGATATATCTGGTATGCCTTTCCCCTATATCCCGCCCTTATAAGTCCTTCCAGATCCCTCTTGCAGCTTACTACAATGCTGTCAAAACCTTCAATACCTCTGATTATGGCATTCCTAAGATACTTCGAGACCCCTTCAAGTATGAACGGGATGTGCCAGCGGAAGACGACTGGAGAGGCAATGCCCACCATTGTCCCGACCTGAATGAGCTGGAAATCGTGCACATAGAATATGTCCACCTCATCGAGTATCTCAAACATCTTCTCTGCAGAAAGCCAGTTGTATTTTGCATAGCCCAGGAAGTCTGTAGGATTGTATCTCTTTACCGTAAGACCGTGCATCTCCTGCCAGATCATCTCTTTGCAGTATGCGTATGCTCGAAGTTCGTGTCTGTCAAGTGATATGTTGTGCAGGGTGATGTCGTCGATTATTGCCCTGTCCGGTCCAAGCGGGTTTAGGGATATCCAGTGCGGGTCTTTGATGAGGCAGGTTTTCTGCATATTTTTTAGAAGCGGGTAGAGCATTATTGGCACGCCACCTGGCGTGAGCTCGTAGTCCTCACCTTCTGTGAGCATATCTATTGGCAGCGGGTCAGGGAGGTCTCCGTATTTATCTAAAAGCCCGGAATATTCCTCCCTGAACCTGATAAGCGGGGTCTGACTGCTGATGCATATCTTTAATGGATCCATTTCAAATCATTCCAGATCATTCCAAGTCGTTCCTGTAGAGGCCACGGCCGGTACCTGAGTATCCAGGTGCTCCTAAAGTTGGTTGCCTAAAGTTGGTTGAAGACGTTTTTGTAACACGTTACAACACGTTACAACACCTTTTGTACTATTTTACCAGGATTCGTCCGACCATTCCATCGGAATAATGAAGGCTGCAGTGATATGGGAACTCCCCGGTTTTTGTAAACGTATATTCGTAATTGTTGTATTTACTTAGCAGCCCTGAGTTCAGTGACAATACATAATTTTGTGATTTAAAGGGATTTGATACCACGGTGTGCCTGGTCCCTTCCTCGTTTGTCCACCTGACGCGGGTCCCTCTTGAGATGATCACGTTTTGTGGGTTGAATCTGTTTCCAGCCATTTTTATTTCGATATATGCCTTCTTTGTCATGTCGGCATAGTTATTATTAAGGGTCGAGGAGTCTACTGTAAAACTGTATCTCCCATCCATACATGTGCTGCCGGCCCCACCCGCCTGGCATGCCCTGTATTTGACTGTGTATTTCCCGTCCCCGTACTGTGGGTCAAGCTTTGTTCTCATCAATGATCCGCCTGTCATGCGCGTTTCAGGGGGGCGTGTTTCTATACTTGCGATATGGGTCTTTCCATCCATCTCATGGTAGACTGTCACCTTTGACGTATCTCCAAGGACATTATCAAAGTTGATGATGACCTCCTCTGGTACGGTTGCAAAGACCTCTTTGTGGGACGGTACAGAATCAACAAAATTCGATGTTTTGACCTCTTCAGGTTCTGCTACCGGTGTCGGCGGTGGGGTGGTGGTAACATCCGGTTTTGTAACTGGAACTGTTGTTGTCGGTGCAACGGTGGGTGCTGGAGTCTCCCCCTGTCTTGCACATCCAGGGGTTAGTCCTATTAATATGATTGACAGGATAATAAATATCTGTTTCATCTTTGTATTCATCACGTACTCATCACTTTAGTATTGGATAGTATTAAATTGTCTTGCAAGTGTTAATAAAGTTTTCCACTCTCATTTAAGCGGCCCTTTATCCTCAAACCCCTCTCTTTTCCCTGTCCCAGCCTGTTTCTCAAGCCTTTCTGGATGAAAAAGGAGATTTATAAGATTTTGTGCATGTTCTCTTGCCCGCCTCTCGCAAAGCCCTGCCAGCTCTTTTTCAGTTTCTGCCTCGTCCTCATGAACGAATACTTCCAAAATATGTTTGTTTGTCATAAGCTGGGATAGAATTATTCCTTGCGATGCTTCATGGGCACATGTTTTATCAATCTTTTCAGGTCCTGGCATTCCAAACGCCATGCAGATGTCGCAATTGTCATCTTCCAAAAGCTTCTTGCAGGCAACGGGGAGGTCCTTGATGCCTGGTACTGTCTTCCTGATAATCCTGACCCCTGTTATATTTTTTTTAATTTCGTCAATTGCATCTCTTGCCATATCATATCTGGCAAAGGTTGTGTCTGCAATGCCTATCTTTTTCATGGGTAGAGGCAGTTGCTTTCTTTCAACTTAAAAACCTTTCTATCGAGGGAAGAGAATGAGGAGGTAATGAAGAGGTAATGAGGAGGTAGGAGGCCAACGACAGGAAGATGTCTTGGAGCGTCCCATGGGGTCAAGGCGTGGGAACGATAACAGGAATTACCCGAATTTCATCGGAGATACTGCCTTAACCGTAAGAGTTATATTATTTTGACCCATATACGTAAGTTTAGAGGAATGGTCATGAGATTGTGGATATTCTTGATAGTGTTATTACTATTTATTTCTGGCTGTATCACAAGCACCCAGCGCACAATTAAACTGGAGAGCCAGGTTGTACCAAGCAAGGTAAGTCTGGAAAGGCCAGAACCAATAAATGTAGAGGCAACGGTTACCAATATCGGAACTTCCCAGGAAACAATAACTGCCGATGTTGTTAAAACTGAAGGGCTTTTTATAGCCTATCCGAATCAAACAACATTTACCTTAAAACCCGGAGAGAGTAGAACGATCACATTCACTGCAAGCATGACCTATGATGCTGTGCCAGGAGAGTACATCATTGATGTCCAGACAAAAACAATGGGCGGTGACGTTGTCATAGATCGTGCAAAACTCCAGGTCGTCGAGAAACGCGGATTACTCTAGATAGATATCATTGGACAGATACCATTGAATATTCCTAGCGAACATTCCTCGCATCAAAGGGCCCGTGGTCTAGTGGTTATGACGTCTCCCTGACACGGAGGAGGTCCTGAGTTCAAATCTCAGCGGGCCCACTTTTATGCAGGTGTCTATAGGATATGCCATCACTTCAGGTTGCACTGGATCTGCTTTCAATAGAAGATGCACTGACGATTTCAGAAGAAGCCGTCAAAGGGGGAGCCGACTGGCTCGAGGTAGGGACACCACTGATAAAAAACCATGGAGTTCTCGCGATTAAGAAGATAAGCTCGGCATTTCCAGACCAGACAATTGTTGCTGACATGAAGACGATTGACACGGGAGATGTTGAAATCGAAATCGCTGCGAAAAACGGGGCGGATGTGGTATGTATCCTCGGGCTTGCTGACGATTTCACGATAAAAAGGGCGGTTAACAACGCAAGGGCACACGGCATCAAAATAATGGCTGACCTAATCGGGGTCAAGGATAAGAAAAAACGGGCAGATGAACTTGAAAGACTCGGTGTAGATTATATAATGATCCATACACCCGTGGATATCCAGAAGGTCAAGCTTGAGAGGGTCGATGCCTCGCTAAAGGAAATAAAAGATCTCAAATTGAACATACCGATAGCCGCGGCAGGGGGCATAACTGTCGATACCGCGAGATACGTGAAGGAGGCGGGAGTTGAAATCTTCATTGTCGGTCGGGCGATAACAAAGGCAAAGGACGTGACAAATACGGTAAGACAGCTGTGCAGGGCTATCGGTATTGAGACATTTAAAGAAGATTTTAAAGAGAGAAAAGAAAGGGTTTTAAGCTATGAGGAGGTGATAAAGAAATTCGAGAAGCTGCCGACCTCGTTTATCTCAGATGCAATGAAACGGTTCGGTGCGATGAAAGGGATCAGGCAGGTCTCAGGGAATGTGAGGATTGCTGGCAGGGCGTTTACAGTCAAGACCCTTGGAGGTGACTGGGGCAAGGTGGTAAAGGCAGTTGATCTTGCAGAAAATGGGGATATCATCGTGACAGATGCACAGGGGTCAGATGTCGCTGTCTGGGGGGAGCTTGCAACATTGAGTGCAATGAAAAACGGAATAAAAGGAGTCATAATAGACGGGGCAGCAAGAGATGTGGATAATATTAGCAGGCTGAAGTTCCCGCTGTGGGCAAGGCACACAGGACCGAACGCCGGTGAACCGCACGGTCACGGGAGTCTGAACGAAAGTATTACCTGCTGCGGAGTGCCGGTAAATCCTGGAGATATAATAGTAGCAGACAGCTCAGGTGTGGTTGTCGTGCCGAGAGATAGGGCATACGATATCCTTCAAAAGGCAATCGAGGTATCTAAGAAAGAGAAGCGGTATAAAGATGAAATAAAAAAGGGCAAGACCCTCTCAGAGATATTCGGGCTATAAGGACAGGAGCATAGGACATGAGCCAGGGAAATGACACGGACACGGCAGGGACATAGAGAACAGAAAGCAAACAGAAAGGTTTTTAAATTGGATAAGTCCAACTTGGCTTTGATGGAGCAATTCGATAGAGTATTTGGGTTTTTGAGCTTTTATGAGGTCTGATGATGAAAGCGACGCAATGGTTGATTGTCCTGGTAGCTGTAGTTATGATTCCTTCTGTTTTTGCTGCGTCGTGTCCGAAATATACCCATTTTCTCACTCCTAACTTCAATTTCGCAAATAACAATCTGATATTTAACAGCCTTGATATGGATACCAGAAAGAACGGGGTTCAGGATAAGGTCACTGTCCGCCCGGGTGAGGATACACAGGTACTTGTAAGCTGGGGGTGGGGGAAAACATGTCCTGATTGTATTGTAAATATCAATGTATATGGGAGCTGGCAGGACGACGAGATTGCAAGGATATATTCGGGAATCAAGGGGGATGCACCTCTAAGCTCCAGTTATCCAGTATCTTTTAAGGCGCCTGACACTGAAGGTAAATACAGGTTAAGGGTCATATTTTCATATGATAAAGAGTTTGCATCTGATTTTGATGCGTCAAATCTGTGTTCTTCTAACCAGTGCAGCGAGGCTGGAGAGTGCCACGTACTCATAGCAGAAGGGAGTATAAATGTCACAAGACCCAAGGTTAACGATACCACCTGGCTGCCCCAGCTCGAGATCACAAGCCCGAAGACGACCTCGCCAGACGGGATAGCAGAGGCAGGGCTTGGTACAGGAGTAATAATCGATGCCAGTGCCGACATGCGCGTCAGTAACTTTACAGTTAAAGTCGATGGAGTAAAGCTGTCAGATTCAGTACCCTATACCTGGGATACCGTAAATGAAACCGAGGGCATACATACAATAACTGTAAGTGCTGTAGGTCATGGTGGAACTATTGTCCTAGATGAGATGAAGATAAAACTGGTAAACAGGTCGCTGATATTCGGAGATGTTCCGTCCATTCTCTGGTCAGTTGAATTTCCTGGCAAAGTGACCGGGAGCGATATATCAAAGGACGGCAGGATAGCAGTTGGTTTGGATACAGGGGGGATATATATCCTGGACAGGACAGGTGTTGTGATGTATGAGAATAAAACCTCTGTTGGAATAAATTCGGTTTCGATCTCCTCAGATGGGAAGCGTGTTGTCTTTGGAGGTGGAAATACCCTGTATTACCTGAGCGGGAACGGGTCTCTTTTGTGGTCGTATAAGATCCCTGGTGCAGGCGGAGTTAGAGGTGTGTCTGTTTCGTCAGATGGGAGGCGTGTAGCGTTTGGTGCTGGGGATGCCCTGTATTACCTGAGTGACAACGGGTCTCTTCTGTGGTCGTATAAGATCCCTGGTGCAGGCGGAGTTAGAGGTGTGTCTGTTTCGTCAGATGGGAGGCGTGTAGCGTTTGGTGCTGGGGATACCCTGTATTACCTGAGTGACAACGGGTCTCTTCTGTGGTCGTATAAGACTGCCGATGCAGATGGAATTAAAAGTGTGTCTATTTCGTCAGATGGGAAGCATGTTGCAGTTGTTTCTGGGAATAGTGTGGAGTACCTCAATGTGTCAGGGGGGCTTGTCTGGAACTACACCCAGGAACACATGATGAATCTGAAGATGGTTTCCAGCGGGGTAATCGGTGCATCTGGCAATACGGTTTTCCTGCTTTCAGAGAACGGACAGCTTGCCTGGAGATTTCTATTAGAGGGTATGAGCACGATTTCGAGTTCTCCTGATGGGAGATATACCGCAGTAGTTAAAGACAGGAGTATCATATTCTATGGGAAGGATGGTGGGGTCTCCCCTGTACCGGGACTGCCTGGAAGGAGATATACCATATTCGGGTCTGTGGTAATCGTCCTGGTGGCTCTGGTTTGTTTACTCTTCTATAGATCCTGGAAATCAAGGGGAGAACCTGGTGGTCGGCCAAAACCGCTCCTGCCGCACCTGTCAAAACCTGGGGTAAAAGATATCGGTACAGGGAGACCAGGGGATAAGGATGTTCAAAGTAGTGGTATCCTAAAAGGCCATAAAACACCTAAAGCTGCTGCTGAAAGGCTGGCAAGGCTGGAAAAAGCAGGGCTTGGGGAAGGGGATATGAGTGCTACAACTGCCGCAGCTACAGGAGCACCTGTGATAAGGGGAATAAGGGGAGTAGCAGGAGCAGAGGTGGTGGTGAGAGTAATAAATGCAAAAACCGGAAAACCTGTTGCCGGGGTAACTGTGAGTATAAACGATATAGGGGATAAAACTGATAAAGGCGGGACTGCGACTTTGAGAGGGATTTTGCCGGGTGAGCAGGAGATATTTGTGGAAAGGGAGCATTACGAACCAGGCAGGCTTGTCCAGAATATAAAAGAGGGTGAGAACCATTTCGAGATTCGGCTTGGGCCGGGCCTTGTACTGGATGAACGGCAGGAAAGGAGATTACAGGACACCAGGAAACAGCTCCTGGACAGTTTTAACAGGGCATCTAATTTTGATGCATGTCTGCCAGGCTATATCAGAGGTGTTGGAGAGAATATCATCAGGTTTGCAGAAAATATTTCATACTCTCCAGAACTTTTTACGACTGCTGCAGGGGAGTATAGCAGTATTATGGATACTTTAATTGAGATTGTTGAAGAGGTCTGCACTGATATCTGTGAGGTTATGACGGACTGGAGGAATATTGATTTATATAAGGCGTCTGTGGAGCTGCCAAAAGCGGATTGTGATGCAGGGGATATCGGGACAGAGCTTGATATAGTCGAGCTGATTAATGAACCCGGGCGTTTCGCTGATATGAATCGTGCATCTGTTGAGAGTAAGATATCTCGTGTGGATAATATTATAACCGACAGGATGAATGAATTGACAGTCATCCCTGTTTCAAGATTGTGGGGGATATCGAGAGATCTTCTGGCAGGGGATTTAAAGGGACGCAAAAAGGCATTTGGGATTGTAATCGCTGATATACTGGGCAGTTATGTCGAGGACATGCTGGAGGATCCCGTGATTGTTGAGAGGCTGAAGTTCTCGTTTATGTGAGTGGGTTTACTGCTCTCAAAGAGTGTTTTACCCTACAGTAGTTATCTCACACCCGCTTTCAGTCACGATTACGGTGTGTTCTGCCTGCGATACAATGCCCCTGTTCTTCTCTTTTAATATGTGATATGAGTAAATTGCCTTTGTATGTGCAAGCTGGCGTAGGGCATGGTTCAATCTGAATCTCGGGACAAGTCCTGATATCCATCTCTCTGCAAACGGAAGGGTTTTGTAATTCTCCCTGACGTATTTCAGGATGTCTCTCGCTTCCTTCATGCGAAGCGGTCTGTCCTCGAGATACCTGAAGATGATCGCGTTGGGGTCATCCACGACCCTGCCAAAACCGTCTGTTGCAAACGGCTCGATTGCATATACGTCACCTTCGTTGATGGTGTCCCCGTGCCTTGTTTTTATATTGGGTATGACCGTCCCGCTGTGGAGGTTCCATCTCGCCAGCTTGTGTCCTGTTAGATTGCTAATCGGCATGAATCCCATTTTTTTGATTGTATTTTCGATAACTTCCCCTACTTCGTTTGTCTTGATGCCAGGCTTTATGACCTTGATTGCGTTGTCAAGTGCCTTCTTTGAGGCTTCGATTAGTTTATTTAGGTCATTCTGTTCAGTCGAACCACCTCCTCCCACTATCGTTGACCTGGCGATATCTGCGATATAACCGTCTACATGAACGCCTATGTCAAGTTTTACCAGGTCGCCTTTTTTGAAGACCGATTCGTCCCATGCCTGGGGCGAGTAATGTGCTGCTATATAGTTAACCGAGATATTTACCGGGAATGCCGGTTTTGCTCCCCTGGCCTCAATCTCGCGTTCAACAAAATTTGCCAGGTCCAGGAGCTTTGCCCCTTCCTCGATTTTTTCTATTCCTTCTTCCATTATCCTGGCTGCGATCTTTCCTGCTTCAAAAAGCTTTTCTCTTTCTTCATCTTCCATATATTTCCCTTCCTGCTTTTATTAGAAGGTCTTTTGAAATCTGACCTTCTCTTAATATTTTCAGTTGTGTTAGGTCGAATATTGTCGACGGTACGCGCATCTTGAGTGGACCGCCGTCGAGGATTATGTCTATGTCCTTTATGTCTTTCAATGCCCTGTATGCCTCTCTGGCAGTAAGTGGCGGTTTTTCTCCTGAGATGTTTGCGCTGGTGGTGGTTATGGGTATGCCCGCATATTTGATAAGCTTTAGGGTTATGTCACTTTTAGGTATCCTCAAAGCGACCGTATCTGTGTTTGGTGAGATTATATCCGGGAGATTTTTTCTTTTCAAGATGAGAGTGAGGGCGCCTGGCAGGAACCTCTTTGCAAATTCCACATCATTTTCTCCCATGACTGCATATTCTTTTAACATCTCTATGCTGCTGACTGCTACAGGGATTGGCATGTCCGGCGGCCTGTTTTTTACTTCAAATACCTTTTTCACAGCGTTTTTGTCAAGGGCGTTTGCCCCAAGACCGTAGAGCGTGTCTGTGGGGTAGATGACAAGCCCACCAGATCTTAGAACGTCTGCTGCACGTTTTATCTTTTTTGTCTCTCTTGTCTCTTTTTCGTCTATCCCGTCTATGCGGTCAAGTTTTAGAATCTCCATATTTTTGCCTGTTACATGAAACATGTCTGCCGCCGTTTCGCTATTTTTGTCAGTATCATAAAGTAATTGATACTCATGGCTATTAAATCTAATCTATTAAATCTGATGGACGATTAAATGTAGTGGATTAAATGTAGTGTCATGACTATGCAATGAGATGTGTCTTTTTTTCAGGTGCCCCGGTGTACAGTTTTTC
>WAQR01000169.1 GCA_015520145.1 Candidatus Hydrothermarchaeota archaeon | reverse complement strand
CTTAAACTGCTTCATGAATACTTCCGAAGGAATTTTGTACTTCTCTTCAAAATCTTTAATTTCAGATCGTACCAGCTTTATCCTGGACTCCAACAGGTCTACCTCTCTTTTGAGGGACTCTCTTACTTATGAAAAGAGTTGTAACGGCTGGTGTGTACCAAAAGTCTGCCGATGGAGCGGGTCTGGGTGGGGCGAAAAGCGTTGCCAGATACACGCCTGTTATATGCCATACTATTGTAGCAGCCACTTCCACAGGGGCACGTAAACTATCTTCAGACTATTTATCTCATCATCCCCTTCGTAATCTTCTGTTATTATCATGCCTTCTTTCAACTCGAATTCTTTCATCGCCTTGAGCAGCGAGCCGGCCTCTCTCTCTTTTGTTTTGTGTTCGTCAACGTCCCAGCAGACCTGCACCAGTTGGCCGGGTTTCAACCCTCTTTTTATGATAAAGTCTACCTCTTTTCCTTTCCCATCCTTCCAGTAGTAGACCTCCTCACCCCGCCGCAACAACTCGACAAAGACAATATTTTCCGCTATCCTTCCCAGGTCTTCTGAAAACCTGAAAGATACCGCGTTTCTAAGTCCGCTGTCAATACAATAGACCTTTCTCGGGTTCTTCTCCTGCTCTTTGATAGAGTAAGAGAACTTCTTCACGAAAAAAAACATCCAGGAGTAAGACAGGTAATATGAGTATCTTTCCACAGTGTCTATGGGCATCTTGAGAAAGTTCTTGATGCTGTTGAATGTTATCGGTGAAGAAATATTCGTTATGTAATATTGTGCCAGTGTCTTGAGCTTCTCCAAGTTGCGTATATTATACCTTCCAGCGACATCCCTTAAAATGATGTCATCAAAATACCTTAACAGAATTCCCGTCTTTTCATTACTAATCGCGACCTTGGGAAACCCACCATAATGCATATACTCCGTCAAAAGCCGTCTTATTTTATGTCTTTTTGAAATAACATCTACTTTGTTTTTTAGCTCAATGGCGTTGAATCTTAAAAATTCCAAAAAGCTTAAAGGAAATACTTCCACCATCATGTGCCTGCCGCTCAGTACTGTCCCGAACTCCGAACTTAGAAGTTTGGAAGAAGAACCCGAAACTACTATGCGTGCAACATCTCTTTCATGAATCGACCTGACGAATTTCTCCCAGCCGTGGACATTCTGCACCTCATCGAGGAACAGATATGGCGTTTCAGGTGCCATGTACTGGAGGTATGTTTCATAGATCTCCTGCATGAATTCCAGTGACAATCTGCCGGTAAAGCGGGGGTCTTCGAAGTTGACAAAAAGTATGTTCTTCGGCTTAATGCCGCGTTCCATCAGTTCCTTTGCGTACTGTCTCATCAATGTGGACTTCCCGGACCTCCTTGCCCCGACAACGGTCACTATCTGGCCTGTTGAGGAGAATCTGTCAATAACCGTTGTATAGTCAGGCCTCGGTATTCCTTCATCTAGTTCCTGTGTCCAGGGGTTCCAGTCAGTCAGGACTTCAATAAGTCTATCTTTTCTCATAACAAAACACATTAAGTTGATAGTTTATAAACATGTCGGTTACTTTTGGCACTATGTAACCGATACAACAGATAAAATCTCTTACAAATGCATCCTGTTGAACCCGCCTTCCACAAAAATATGTGGTATCACACAGTTACGAAAAGAGTTGTAATAAACGGCTGGCGCATATCAAAAGTCCTTCAGATCAAAAGCCAGATAGCCTTTTTTCCTCAGTGTCTCCTTCCCATCAATCTTCTTTGCGATTATCCCGAAGTCTTCTTTTCTCTTTTTTCGATTCCAATTGACGTATTTTGACTTAACTTTAAGCTCTTCGAGGATACTCTCCGCCTCCTTTGCAGTCAGATCCTTCCACTTGCATTCAAAGAAAGCGATCTCTTTGGTCTTTTCATTCAGGGCAACAATATCGATTTCATTATCCTTTAGCCACCATCTGCCCATCTTCGTGAAATTTATGGGATTTGTCTCATACAAAAACTCCATGGAAAAATCCTCGAATTTTTTGCCGAGAAATCCATTGATGCTTGCCTTGATATAATCTAGAACCTTTTCTCTCTGCCCCCTCTCCAGCTCCTGTTTATTTAAAAATACAAACCTGAACCAGGAGTCAAAGAAATTGTCCTTTATTAGATATAAAGACCCTTTTGCCTTTAACCTGGATTTGTAAGTGTTTGTTACGGGCAGGATTTTCTCGGTTATCCCCAGTTTTTCCAGGATATAGAGATATTTTGACAGCATGCTTTTGTCAAGAGTTGTTCTGGTATGTACTTCGTTAAATGAGGTGCATCCACCAGCGATAGAAGAGAGTATTGACATGTAGTTTGACGGGTCCCTCATCTCCTCTCTTAACAGCACTTCAACCTCTTCATAAAGAGATTCCCCCCTGCTCAATATCCTTTCTTTTATGTTTTCCCATACTCCAACGTCGGGGTCAAACCTGACAAGATATCCTGGAATGGTGTCCAGGAAAGAATAAACAATAAACCGGGCTTCTGCTCAATGAAACGTCCTTAAAAAGATCCATTAAAACATAATTTAACCTTTTTAAAGTATCCGCCCGCGATTCCAGCCTTCCCAGAAAATATATGCCCCTTTTGTTTTCTAGAAATTTGTTTATCAGTTCTGTTTTTCCAATCCTTCTTCTGCCATAAAGGATAAGCAGTTCCGCACTGGCCGATTTGAATTTCTTTTCCAAAAAATCCAGCTCATCCGTTCTATCTATGAATATACTCATAAGTATATACTCGTAATTAAACTATTTAAATTTTTGTTCATGCTGCTGAAATCCGTGCACATTATAACGCAAACAACGCCCCGGCAGGCCCGACACTCATGTCGTCCCACCACTCAGTTATGATTTATAATAATGGCAGGCGTGTATCAAAAGCCTGCCGATGGGTACAAATATGATCTCCAAGACCGGACAGTCATAACATTTCCACGATGCCCAGATACTTGGTCTTCTCAAATATCTCTCGGTCAGCGGTCTTCAATTTGAACT
>WAQR01000168.1 GCA_015520145.1 Candidatus Hydrothermarchaeota archaeon | reverse complement strand
ATCGAAACAGATGAGAAGGTTTTGAAGATAATTGCTACCAATGCCAGCGGTGACCTGCGCTCTGCTATAAACGACCTCCAGGGCCTGACACAGGGCAGAGATAGACTGGAACTTTCAGATATCGATGTCCTGACTTTGAGAGATTCTGGTATAAAGATATTCGATACGGTCATAAGGATATTGAAGACCACCTCGACGGATAGGGCGAGGGAGACGATATGGGATGCTTCAGATGACCCGGATACCGTTATGAAGTGGCTTGTTGAAAATGTCCCGCGGGAATATGATAGTCCTGACGACCTGAAGATGGCCCTCGGGTATCTTTCGAGAGCGGACGTGTTTATGGGGAGGATAATGCGCAGGCAGGACTGGGGGCTTTTGAGCTATGCGACGGACCTCATGTCTGCCGGGGTCAGTGTCTCAAAGTCGCGTAAGTATTCCAGGTTCGTCAGGTATCAGTATCCGCAAATATTTACCATTTACAGCAAGACGAAGAAGAAGAGGGCACTCATGGGGTCTGTTGCCCAGAAGATTGGCGGTAGAAGAGGGACAGTAAACGAGAAGGTTCACTGTTCAAAAAAAGAGGCTATCTCCGAGTATTTCCCTCTGCTTGAGATGGTTATGAAGAGCGATACAGGGATGGCGTCTCACATCGCCTCGGAGCTTGGATTCGATATGGAGGAGATACAGTTCTTTGTTGGTGAAAAGACACTCTCAAAGAGGATATATGATTCTGCTTTGGAGATTACAAGACAGAGGATCAGGGGACAGACAAGGAAGGAGAAGGTAAAACAGGTTTCTCTCTTTGAATTCTAGGGTATCCATTGGCGACCCTGTGGCCATATGAAAAACAAGAAAATATCCTTTACCACCTGACCAGAACCGCCCTGCCCGGCCCACCGTCACCGCCTGTTATTTTCAGCGGCAGGAAACAGAAAAAGTATTCGCCCTCCTCCACATTCGACATATCAAGGGTCTCCACGATAGGGATACCGCTGCCTAAAAGAGTCCTGTGCACCTCTCCACTTCCGCCATATCTCTCAATTGACAGGTAATCTATTCCCACAAGCCTCACCCTCTCATCCACCAGCAACCCGGCACAGTCCCCTGTAAGATACACATAATCTTTGTGGAACACATCATCATCCATAAGCATGGAATTTCTCGTCTTTAAAATCAGGATCTTATCTTTGAACATGTTTCGCTTTGGATACAGGTCTTCCCTGGTTATCTTTACCTCAACTGAACATAAGTCTGCCACATAACACTCGCCAATCAGCCTTTGAAGAGGCATCTTTGAAACATCTGCTCCATCCATAAAAAAATGAAGCGGCGTGTCGATGTGAGTCCCTGTATGTGTCCCCATCTGTATCCTGGACACATTAGCACCAGCTCCTCTATCTATTCTGGAATGAGTTCGAATAGTCACACCAGGGTCTTCAGGAAACACCAGCATATCATCAGAGATGCCCACAGATATGTCAATAACCTCCATCATCTTTCACATCCTGCTGCACGACTGCACGATAATACACGATAATACACGACAACGCATGACAACGGCAGTTATATCTCATCAGTTATCTGCCTCCCCATCCGCCTCCCCGTAACCGGGAATGGCCGCCAGCTTTTCCAGCAGCCCATCCACCCTCTCTTCTTCCTCTCTCCCAGTACTCATAAGAGGCGGCCTCACCCCATCTCCTCCGACAAGGCCCAGTCTGTTCATGGCATATTTAAGACCTGCTGGAAATGTGCCTGTATCCATTATCCTTACAGCATTCATGAGCAGTTTTTGCAGATTGCATGCCCTTTTAATATCCTTCCTCCATACCCTCCAGATCTCGACAGGGATCCTGGGTACAAGGTTCGAAGACCCGATAATCGCACCAGACGCCCCGCTGATTAAGGCATGCAGGAGGAGGTGGTCTGCCCCTATTAGACATGAAAACTCCCCAGGAAGCAGACCGACAAGGTCCTGAAAATTTTTCATATCTCCACTGCTATCCTTTATTCCGATTATATTATCCAGACCAGAAAGCCTCTTTACAAGAGGGGGTAAAAGGGGATTCCCTGTAAAAACCGGGATATTGTAGAGAACTATCGGCAGCCTGGAATTCGAAGATAGATTCGAGTAATAACAGAAAAGCCCTTCCTGACTGGTTCGAAAATAATACGGCGGTGCCACCAGCACGGCCTCTGCACCAAGGTCTGCAGAATAGGCAATGATATCCAGAGTATCCTCAACTCTCACTGAACTTGCGCCCGCAATTACAGGGAGGGACGTGGTATCCATGACCCTTTTAATCACCTCTCTTCTCTCCCCCATACTCAAACCTGGAAACTCCCCGGCAGACCCCAGAGGTACCAGTCCAGCTACCCCTTCCTTTTCAAGGAATCCGATATTCTTCTCCATCCCGTCCAGGTCGATTTCACCATTTTTAAAAGGCGTTATCATCGGGCAGTATATCCCTTTCAACCTCATCCATTTATCCCTCCCTATCTCGCTGTGTCCTATCCACTTCCACCACCACTTTTATATCATCCCTCCTCTCAAAGACCTCTCCAAAATCGGCCATGGGTACCCTCCTGGTAATCAGTCTACCCAGCAGCCCCGGCCACCGTGTCTCGAAATTTTTCAGGTGCTTTAGCCCTTCCTGGAAATGGACCATGCCGGCATTCACAGACCCGAATATAACCTTGTTCCCCAGTACGATACACATATCCAGGCAGTCCGCTTTCACCACCAGCTCCTTATTACCTGCACTGATCCCAGTCAGGGCGAGGACTCCATTAACACCCAGGACGCCCATAGCCTGGAAAACCGCTGTAGAACTGCCCGTAGCTTCGAATATGAAATCTATATTCCCCAGCCTTTCACCAAGCCCGGGTATTGGTTCTTTTGTAGCATCTACGTAGTGGGCACCGCTCTTTATTGCAAGCCCTGCCTTCCTGCTGTCAACAGGACTTCGTGCCACCGTGTAGGTATCTATCCCCATGTCCCTGAGCACAAATGTTGCCAGGAGACCTATCGGCCCTGCTCCAAGCACCAGGGCAGTTCTGGGCTTCCACCTCATCCGCTCCTGGATCTTAAATGCCTGCATAACCGCCTTCTCCACAATGCTCAAAGGTTCGAGCAGAACGCCCACATCACAAAGT
>WAQR01000167.1 GCA_015520145.1 Candidatus Hydrothermarchaeota archaeon | reverse complement strand
CGTCCACCGATTGTCCTAATCCAGTATCCGTAGTCCCACCAGGATATTACAACCGCATTTTCAGGCGTATTTTCCATCAACCAGTACAGCGATTTGTTCCAGTTATCATTTATCAAAGGTCTTTGTTCTGTAGCAAAGTTCACGCCGCCATATGCCACGAATAGGATAGAAAGAATGGAAAGGATTGGGAGAATGGAGGTGATAGAAATATCCGATATCTGATGGGCGGGTCTTTTTCTGGATTTGAGAACCCTGAATACATAGGCAAATATATAAGCCCCGATTATTGCAAATGGGATTGAAGACGAAAAAATGCCACGCTGACCCACCTGGTAGATGATAAATAGACCTGAAAAGAACCATACAAACAGGAGGATCTGTTCCATCCTTTTCTGTTTTGAAAACTCTTTTAGCATTAAAAACAGACCTGCCGGTATAAGGAGCGTGAAGATCGAAAATCTCTCAAACAGCATGTCTTTATCTACACTCCCAAGTTCTGCGGTCGGCCTGGACATCTTGTACGACTCTATCTTGCCGTAAATACCAAGTATCCGCTCTATCGTACCGTCCAGAAACGTGGACATGAGAACCACCGCAGCTAAAAGAGATGCGGCTGCCAGATATGCCTTCTTTCTCGCTGTCCAGTCCCTGAGTTTCGATGACATTAATGCCAGGATAAAAGAGAACCCCAGAGACAATGGAAAGACATACCTATAAAAATCGCTAAAACCAGTCGGACTCCTGCCAAGTTCGAAATGATTGAATATATATATTAATATGACTCCAAGCCCGGTTATAACGGCGTATGAGACCAATGTACCTCTTATAACCCGTTCTCCCACAGCTCCAGGATCACCTGTCTTCCCTGGTTCTATAAATGCCAGAATTGAAACCGCTATCAGAAACCCAGACAATATAAGCATCGAGAAGATATAGCCAACGCTCCATACAAAGGCAGAGAACGCAAAGGATATGCCGGCGAGGGCAGCGGCCGCGGCCAGTAGATAGACTCTCTTTCCCCCGGGTTTCCCTGCATGAAGTTTCACCGCTTTTATGAAAAAAAGGAATCCCAGGGTGTAGAAGAACATCGAAAATATATCGCCCCTGTAATTTGCTGCAAATGTCCGGGTGATAAATGCAGGGATAAGTGCAAGTGAGATGGCAGAAAGGAATGCAAGTTTCCTGTTCAGGAACTCTCTTGCAAGAAAGAAAACCGTAATGACGGTCAGGCATCCGAAGATTGGTGATGTGAGCCTGAAACTGTCGTACAAAGAGATGTTAAAAAATTTTAATATGCTGTAGAGGAAGATTGCTGGAGAATAGAGGCTTAGGGGAAAGAGGGAATCACCCTGCTCAACAAGGTTTTTAATATTATTGAAGTGGTAGTAGGGATCAACCCCATACAGATAGCCGTTATTATAGAATATGAAGCGAATTGAAAATGTTACAAGTACTACTGCAAGGAGCAGAGCGGCATCTTTATTCTTTCTAAGGGATACTGTCATAGGTATTAACAGAAGTGGGGAGGTATATTAAAATTTTGGGATACCTGAATACACATGGTGTACACTCTGTGTGTCCTCATTGTCCTATTCGCGCGTGATATGTCTTTCCAAAAGCCACTTGACAGTTGTTTTCAGTTTATCTCTCTCAATCGGTTTTGTGATATGCCAGTCTGCCATCGCCTCTGCAAGACTTTTTAACCTGTGCTCATCTGAATATTTTACCGTAAGCATTGAGACAATAATATCCTTCGTCTCGCCGTCGTCTTTTATTTTTTTACATACGTCCCACCCGTCCATCTCAGGCATCATTACATCAAGCAATATCAGGTCAGGTTTGTTTTTCTTAATCTTCTCCAGACACTCTTTTCCACTATTGGCCACATCTACAGTATATCCCTCTTTTAAAAGCTCGTTTCTTACTATCTCGCAAATTTCAGGTTCGTCATCGACCACCATTATCCTAGTCACATCTTTCACCTCCTGTCTCAAATCAATGCAATCACAAAGGTAATTGCAAGGATACAAAATAACCCTTCTACAAGCCAGATAACATAGACTATGTCCTTCTCTTTTAAAGGCTTTTTCTTAAGGATTAACCTTGGCAATGATAAATTACTACCTTCTGGAATGTAAAGTTTTCCGTCTTTGAGCCTGGTCGGTATCTGGGATTCGCGTGTCATTATACCTGCTGAGAGATATTTTAGTCCTGCGTCAATTATGTACGGCAGGAAGATGAGAAACCCCGCCAGTTCGATGTTTCCAAACATTATGGATGTGAACAGTACCGCCCCGATAATCAATGTCCCTACGTCTCCCGGGAAGACCCTTGCAGGATACCTGTTATAGTACAAAAATGCAATAAGCGCACCAAACATGGCAGACGACAGTATAAAGCCTGATACCTCTTTTTGTATCAGATTCACAATCGCGACAGCAAGGGCGGCAATAGCACCTGTTCCTATCTCCAGCCCGTTGAATCCTGCCAGCATATTTGTGAAGTTAGAAGCGCACATGAAGAGGAATGGTATGAGCAGGAAAAACAAAAGTCCCATATCGAGGTTGAGAAATACCGGGTCTAATTTTAGTGCCAGCAATGTCCCCACAAGGTATAACAAAACAACTTTTTGGACTGGAGTCAATTTCTTTATTCCATCAATGATACCGATGATCCCGACAAGGAGGCATACAAATATACCTATCAGGAGCCTTTCATCTCTAAAGGCCAAAAATGCGATTGAAACCGATGTGAGGAATCCCAGGAGTACTGCAACCCCGACCATCTCAGGAATTTCTACCCTGCCCTCTTTGTGGAGGTCCTTCCCTGTTATTCCGTTTTCCATGAACTTTTTTGCAAGAATCGGGGTAAAAATAAATGTGATTGTAAAAGAGATGACTACGTAGGCGTAGACAGGCAACGTAGGGTACATAGGGTATCATCGTGCTTCATTATACAAAAACTTTTCATCGCATCAACAGTAAGTCATATATATGCATGACCGATATACTATACCTGTGCCATGGGCATACTCCACCATTTCCACATCCACGCACTAACTATTTTTTTTATTGCGCCCATGGCCCACCTCCCTATTTCGATGTATCGATTCTCAAATCCGCACCAAAAAAAATCATTCATGTAAACCTTAAATAAATTAATCTACTTTGCGTATTTTAATACTGAGAGGTACTCGGGAGATATCTAATCCCCCACGGTAGGTGGGCCGTTCTCCCTCCCCCCCTCTCCCCTTCTCTCTCCTTCTCTTCTCATTTTTATCCTTCAAAGAAGGTTGTCGATATTGGGCAGGCAGCCTCCTTGATTGACACCTTTGCCCTGGATGATGATGGAGCTTGAGAAACGGAACACAGAACTTTCTTGATAAAGCTGCATTTAGTGGACAATTGTGGACAATTCACATGATGCTAATTATCGAGATCGTTGTGGATGCGGTGCTGGAGGGTTCAAAGAGATTGTAGGAATTACAAGATTTCATTCGGAGATACTGTTATAACCAAAAGGTTTATAAATTCCTGATACAAGGTGGACGTGGAATAATAAACCAGTAAATTCGGTGATTGATTTGGATGATAGAAGCAATAAGATTTATGAGCAGGAAAGTGTGTTCCATAAAAAACTAAAAGTAAAACTAAAAGATAAAGGCATTGAAGGAAGGATAACGTTCCTTAAAGATTACCTGGATTATCTTATCAGGAAAAATACCACCATACCCCCGGATTTCCCAACCTTCTGCAGGGAGATTATGGGTCTTGACGACAGGTCCGGCTGGATTCATATAACCATATGGCATGAAAACAGTGAACTGAAAGATTTCGCGATTAACAAGGGCTACGAGTACAGAGTGGAACACTATGATTGAGAAGAGTTTTCAGATAGGTGAGGCCCTAGTAGGCGAGATGCCCGAGATAGCCCACATCGACCTGATGATAGGGCACAAAAACGGGCCGCTTGGCCAATCTTTTGCAAGTTCCTTTGCCCAGCCCAGAATGGGCCATACACCAATCCTTGCAGTGGTAAGGCCAAACCTCCCTGTAAAACCCGCTACACTCATCGTACCTAAAGTTACAATAAGAAACCTCGAGAATGCAGAATTGATTTTCGGGCCAGCCCAGAGCGCTGTGGCCAAGGCCGTTGCCGATTCTGTGGAGAAGGGTGTAATATCAAAGGATATGGTAGAAGACCTTGTGATCATTGTATCTGTATTCGTCCATCCCAGGGGAAAAGACTACCAGAGGGTTTACCGCTACAACTATGCTGCCACAAAACTTGCAATAAAAAGGGCAATGGAAGGTTTCCCTGGTATTGATACCGTGATGGAGGAAAAAGACAAGTCCATGCATGACATGATAGGATTTCGGATTAACAACCTGGCCATGCCACCCTACCTCGCGGTTGAGCTGGAATTTGATGACTGGCGAAGGGTTGAGGGAGTTCTAAAAGACCTTCCAAGAAAGGACGGGATAGTGATCAAGGCAGGTGCGCCACTGATTAAAAGATACGGGGTGGAAGTCTGTCAGAAAATCCACAAAATAAGGCCAGAATCCATTGTCATCGCCGACATGAAAACCCTGGATACAGGGAACCTCGAGGCCAGGATGGCAGGAGATGCCACAGCAGACGTGATAGCCTTCTCTGGACTTGCGCCCCTCAAGACCCAGGAGAGGTTCATCGAGGAGGCTCACAAGGTTGGGGCAATGGCCTACATGGACACCATCAATCTGCCTGATCCTGTGAAAGTAATCAGGCAGCTGAACGAAAAACCGGATATCGTCGAACTAAGGGGGACTGTCGACCAGAGGCATGTCCAGGATATCAAAGAGACCTGCGGCAGCAATACCCTCATCGCCCTGGCAGGCGAATTTGATATGTCAGAGGTTAGAGAGGCCATCAGCGCAGGTGCAGACATCATTGTAATTGGAACGACCATCACCTGCTCAAAAGACATAAACGGAGCTGCCAGGGCATACCTCCAGGAAATGGGAATCTACGAGGTCGACCAGTTCAGGATTATGACGGACTTCTAGAACGTTTTAGAGGAGAAGAAAATAATGACAGAAACCAAAAAAGCCAGAAACGACATGCTAAAAAACCCTCCCTATCTGGAGGTGGCCTTCGACATCCCTGACTGGAGGAGGGTCGAAGGGGTCATCAGAGGCCTGCCTGACCATGATGCCGTGGTCATCGAGGCAGGTACTCCATTAATCAAGAGGTACGGGGTGGAGGTTGTAAGGAAAATCCACCAGATCAAGCCGGAGTCAGTTGTCCTGGCTGATATGAAGACCTTAAGCTCTGGAAAACGTGAGGCCAGGATGGCAGGTGAGGCGACAGCAGATGTGATTGCCTTCTCAGGTCTTGCGCCCCTCAAGACCCAGGAGGAGTTCATCGAAGAGTGCCATAGGGCAGGTGCACTTGCCCTGCTGGACACCATCAATCTCCACGAGCCTGAGGATGTTCTAAATCAGCTGCACGTAAAGCCTGATATAGTCGAGATCCACCGGGCAATCGACCTGGAACTGACTGATACAGGTCACCAGTGGGGAAATATCCCGGATATCAAGGAGGCGTGCGGCGGTAATGCCCTGGTTGCGGTGGCAGGTGGGATCAAGGTCCCAAAGGTAAAAGAGGCCATGGCCTCAGGTGCAGATATCCTGGTTGTTGGGAGGGCGATTACCTGCGCAAAAGACGTAAACGGTGCAGCGAGGGCGTTTCTTGTGGAGATGGGCGTGGTTTAGTGTTTTTTTATAAAATAGGATATGCAGGAGATCCCTATCAGAGAGAGAAAGAAGACCAGGGGAAGGGTTTCTCTTGGTACCAGCAATACATAGAACTGTGAAGTAAAAAAACCAGGTTTTTCAACTTCAAGGACAGCAGGCCCTGTATCAATATCTTCAATATGGATACGTCCTCTAGAATCGGTAATAAGAGTCTTGTCTTTTATTCTAACAGAGCTCCTGCTTATCGGCTCTCCGTTTGAGAGCACGACCAATGATTCCACGTCCTGTACTGGCAGGATATCGAAACTCCTTATCCTGCCGCCTGTACCATGTGATCTGGATAATATCAGTTCTGCTGGAGGGAGCTCGCCTCCGTAAACATATTTTTGAAAAAATTCCTGGAAATCCGTACCAGAGACCTCCTCGATTATCTGTTCAAATTCCTGGTTATTCAATTTCTTCTTATTAAAGTCCCTATTTGTCTTCTTCAAGACGTCTGAGAAATCTTTCTTTCCACCGGTTATCTCGTAAATCAGGTTGTCCAGCTTCCAGATGATTACTGTACCTTTAACATATATCGGCATATCGTTTTCTCTTGTGGTATTGCTTAGACTTTCGCTTCTAAATTTCTCTGATTTATAATAATAGTCCTTTAAAAATTCTGTATGCTCGTCCTCGGTTATATAGCCCGCATCCAGCAATGCCTTTGAAGAATAATATTCTGCAATCCCTTCTTTTATCCACTCAGCATTTCCATTTTTTTTGTCGATTCCATACGTTCCATACCATTTCTGAAAAAGGTGCACATATTCATGGGCGTAAACTGACCTGGAGCCGTCTCCCAGGACGGGGTCTTCGACATTTACAAATATCGAATCAGATTTTGCGAACCCGACATACATCGGCTTTGGTGCGTTGATGATGACTATCTTTTCACCTACATCAGAATCGGTCATCTCTGAGAGGGTTGGTGTAAGTTTTATAAACATTTCCAGGACATCTTCAGGGTCTGCCGGTGACTTGCCGTATCTGGCAAGAACAAATCTTTTCCCATAACCCTCCTTCTCGAATATCTCAAAATCCCCCATCCCGATAATACCCTCTGGTTTCACAATCCCGCTGTAATAACTCCTGTATTCACGCTCTCCGATCTTTTCCATCTCTGATACGACTTTCCACGTGGGTGGTATGTCAAAGTACAGGATAAATCTAAAGTTTGCATGAGGATACTTTGCAAAAGATAGAGATGGGAAGAGAGAGGTTGTATCTGTGACCGCCCAGTTTTTTGTAGAATAGCTCCTCATATCTTTTTTATATTCGATTGGGATATTCAAACGGACATAATAGTCCAGGGTGTATTCGTTCCCTGTGATATTTGAGATGAAACCGGTTTTTGTTTCTTCAAGGTTTGATGAGGAAGAGAAATTGATAAAACGCTGCCAGAAATACATGTTTTTGAAGTCTATGGAGACCCTGGTAATGCCTCCGTATACGTTATCAAGTTTTAGAGTAACATGCGCCAGACCCGGGTCTTTTTTGGAGATGGAGATGTTGTAGATTGCATTTACCTTATTTAGCTCTTCAGCATCAAAGGAATCCATTTTGAGCGAGATATTTAGGGGTTCTACCATTTTAAATGGTGTTATCGAGATAGGTCTGTTATCTTTGTCAAATATCCCTAGAGAGATACCTATTTTAGAGATGCCTATTTTCTCAGGTTCACTGGATTTGTCATCACGCTGTCCGATTCCAGGCAGCTCGGTTTTAAATTCTACCACATCCTGAAACGCGCTCTCCCATCCATAGTAATAGGTACAGTCTTTAATACATGCACCTGATTTGTATTTATCAAAGAATACAGAATAGTCTTCTTTTGCATCCTGGTTATAATCGATGTATATCACGTAATTTAACATTGAAAGGTTGAGGTCTGCGATGGGATCTATCATCACGTATAATGTGCCATTATATCGTGTCGCGTATGCTTCAAAGACACCCTCTTTTTCCCTGGTGCGTGATTTCCCAATTGAAATCGGGCTAAAATCTGTCCAGTCTTCAGGATTCCCGTCTATATTAAAAAACAGTGATGGAGTCTCCCATCCAACCTCTCTGTAGGCTGTTGGAAGATTTTTCAACGACCCGTTAGAATATGTAAATGCAGATATCCCAATATCTTTTGAGTTACCAATTAGTTCCAGTGGGATACTGAGTTTTAATACCTCTCCAGATGATAGTGTCTTACCATGGAGATTATAACAACTTATATTTGAACAAAGTCTGAGAGTTGGGCCTTCGATTGTTATCTGGTAATCTCTTTTCATATCCCAGTCGGTATCGAGGTTGAAGTAGTAATTTACATCTCCCTCCAGGTCAGGCGGGTTCCTGGTTCTAGCTGTTATAAACAGGGTTTTGTTGTCAATTACTGCGTGGATCTCTAATATGTCCTCTTCACCACCAATCTCCCGGTCTATCGGATCAAAAATAGTTTGACCACCTTTCAAATCCATGCTGCCATCTGCATATATGGGTTCGATGAATATAATAAAGAAAATAAATAGAGCGAATGCTGTAGCCAGCGTTCTGCTTGCATGCAATTTTTGACCTCCCCGTTTAGGTAATTGTATTCAATTATGTTGTATTTTTCCGGTATTCTCTAAAGATATCCGAGCTGCTGATAATTCCAACTACCCTCCCCTCTTCTTTCACTGGAAGGTTGCATATCCCGTTTTCTCCCATAAGTCTTGCAGCTTTCTTAACAGTCTCTTCTGATTCAATATATATGATGGGCTTTCCGATGATGTCTGCAACCCTTACTTTTACTGGATTTAAGCCCTTCCCAATGACCTTCTCCATTATGTCAAAACGGGTTACAAGACCAAGTTCTTTGTAAGGGTGCATTTGTGCGATGATTATACACCTGAAGTTATGCTCCATCATCTTGTTCATGGCATCAATGACCCTTAACTCAGGTTCGACCATCAATACGTATTTGGTCATCAATTCTTTGACCTTTGTATCCAGAATATCAATACTATCCAGCGACATGTCTGTTTCCTTGAATAATCTTTTATCGCACACAGGATTTAAAACTATCGATTATAAGCAGTAGAGCAGTAGTTATATCCCCCACGCACTCTGAAGAAGTTTATTGAATTATTATTATATAATATTGTCCATCTTCATATATAAATGTAGCCATTGTGCAGGAAAAAACCACAACCATTACTTACTATACCGTTTATCTGAATATTCTTATACACCTCCTCTCCCCCTGAAATGGGCGATGTTCCTCATCGCCCAAAGAATCTTTTTACAGATGATGCAACTTTATCTTTGACTGGGAGTGCTTTGATCTTCTCCTCAAGCTTTTCCATGGTCTCTGGCGGAGCACCGAAGATCAGTTCACACTCAGTGTATTTTGCAAACTTTCTTGATCCTCCACAAAGAGGTGAGATGTTGGGTTTCTTGTTCATATAGGGGACGGCGGTTGCCTCTCCGCAGACTGCCCTGTTTCCCTCGAATTTTGCTTCGATACCGCCCAGGAGCATGGCTAGATCCATTAACTGTCTTGGATTTAGAATTGCAAGCACAACATCTGGGTTCTCCATATCTTTTGCCGGAGCAACCTCTATAAGTTTGGTATCAGCAGGGTCTATTCGAGTTTCAACTTTTATGAAAGTTGGCTCTTGAAAACCGAGTGAGACCATCGCATCAGGGCAATCAAGGTCATCGATACCAAACATTAAAGGACCTTTTCCTTCCGACACGTTCCATACCATCTGACAGAACCGCATTTTCTTGTTAGGTCTCCTACCTTCTCCAGCAGCATCGCCGTTTTTAAATATCTTCACACCAACCAAACCGTGTTTCAATCCCAAATGTTTCTTTATCGTATCGTCCATAAAAATCACTCCAGTTGTTTTTGTTGTATTACCTGTATTTATTGGGGTTCTAAATACCGCTAATAACTCGTTGATATAATATATAAAACTTTTGGGAACTCTGGGGTTGTGT
>WAQR01000166.1 GCA_015520145.1 Candidatus Hydrothermarchaeota archaeon | reverse complement strand
CTCATATACCGCGGAAGGACATACATCAACGCAGTCTCCGCATCCTTCACATTTGTCTAAGTCTACTTGTATATCCATACGTTTACCTCCTTTCCTGTAACTTCTGCTGCCATAGCGGCTTCCATAGCCATAGGATATGAAGTAAATTTTGTTTATACTTCAAGTATTTATAGTTTATTGAGGGGCAATAAATGTATTTTTTAACACAACCCCACTATCCCCAAAAAGTTTAAATACATTAAAACAGTAAGCGGTGTAGATATATAATATTAAAAAGGAGGCGATAATACTTATGGCAAATATTGAAATAGATTTTGATGCATGTGTAGGCTGTGGGACATGTGCAGAATTATGTCCAAATACCTTTGAGATCAGGGATGAGAAATCCTGGGTCACCGGGGACGGTGCAGATTGCGACCTCGCAGAGGCCGTAGATAGTTGCCCTACCTCTGCGATAATAGTAGAAGGTATTGAAGCCGGTGGAAGAAAACAGGTTTAAACCTTTTTAATCTTTTTTCTTTTTTTCTCACTCCTTTTCTTTTTTATTATATTATCGTATTATTCCTCCTGGCTTTGGAACAAAACTCGCCCAGGCATCACACTTACAGTGAAGATGTTATAAAACAGGGTCATCAACTATCTGCCGTACTATCTATGGTCAGCGGTCTATCCGAAAAAGACCTTTGCGATATCAAATAATTCCAGGTCCACTGTCCTGATACCTTTCGTGGCTTCAGCCAGGTCAACTGAAACTATCCTGTTCCCTCTCAAGGCCGCCATCTTCCCGAACTCTCCCCTGTGGACCATGTCTATTGCATATATTCCATAGCGTGTAGAGAGCACCCTGTCAAGTGCAGAAGGTGTCCCGCCCCTCTGGATGTGTCCGAGTATTGTTGCCCTCGATTCAAGACCTGTCCTCTTCTCTATCTCCTTTGCAAGTGCGTTCCCGATACCCCCGAGCCTGACGTGCCCGAACTCGTCACGCTCCTTGCTTGCAGTTACCATATCTTCCACATTCTTTGGTTTGCATCCCTCAGCAGCAACAACAATGGTATAGCATTTCCCCCGCTCCTTTCTCTGGTTTATTAAACTGCAGACCTCATCGATATCGAATGGTTCTTCTGGTATCAGAACCACATCCCCGCCGCCTGCTATGCCCGCATATGTGGCAATCCATCCTGCATATCTCCCCATAACCTCCACCACGATAACTCTATGGTGAGACTCTGCTGTACTGTGCAGGCGGTCTATGGCCTCAGTTGCTATTTCAACTGCGGTGATAAAGCCAAACGTCATATCGGTACCCATGATGTCGTTGTCTATGGTCTTTGGAACCCCTACAACATTCAGCCCCCTCTCATACAGCTTGGCAGCCACCCCGAGGGTATCATCCCCTCCTATAGCTACCAGGGCGTCAAGCCCGAGTCTTTCATAGTTCATGACCACATCTTTCATCCCTTCCTCTGATTTCGCCGGATTGGTCCTCGAGCTTCCAAGTATCGTACCGCCGAGATGAAGTATCCCTGTTATGGCATTTTTATCAAGAGGTGTTGTGCGCATATCCAGTAACCCTGCCCAGCCGTCTTTTATTCCTATAAACTCGTATCCGTACCTGTCGATACCCTTCCTTACAACAGCCCTTATTACTGCATTTAACCCGGAGCAGTCGCCTCCTCCGGTCACGATTCCAATACACTTTGCCATTTTTAAAATCCTCCTTTTTCCTCTCTATCCTCTTTTCGTCTCTTTTCGTCTTCACTCCCACTCTTTTCCATACCGTCTAAGCCTTTCCACCACTGCCCAGGATGTCTATCTTATCGAGAACCACCTGTTTCATCCCTGTCCTCGATGCGCCGAGGATCTTTCTTGGGTCAAATACGTCTGGATTGTTGGAAAGGAACTCCCTTATAGATGCGGTGAATGCCATCCTGAGGTCAGTATCAATATTGATTTTTGTTATCCCAAGAGATATAGCGGTCTTTATATCTTCTACAGGCACACCTTTTGCACCGGGAAAACTCGCCCCGTATCTTGTCGCCTTTTCTACGACCTCCGGGATAACACTGGACGCGCCGTGGAGCACCAGCGGGGTTTTGACCAGGCTGTTTATCTCCTCGAGCCTGTCAAATGCAAGCTTTGATTCGCCCTTGAACTTGTAAGCGCCATGTGATGTACCGATTGCGATAGCTAGGGTATCGCATCCTGTATCTTCTACAAAACGTCTGGCCTCTTCCGGGTCAGTGAGTCTTGCATCTCTCTCATCCACCGAGATGTTGTCTTCAATCCCGCCAAGCCTGCCAAGTTCTGCTTCAACAGATATGCCTTCAGGATGGCACATCTCAACCACCTCTCTGGTCACCTCGACATTTTTATCATAATCATAACCAGACCCATCGATCATAATGGACGTCCACCCGTTTGAGATGCATTTTTTGATTATTCCAATGTCTTTTCCATGGTCAAGGTGGAGGGATACAGGGATGGGTGCTGCCTCACCCAGGCTTCTGACTATCTTTGAAATCTCTTTTAATCCAGCATACTTTATTGCACTTTCAGATGTCGCAATTATCACAGGCGAATCCTTCTCGACTGCGGCTTCGATTATGGCCTGAGTAATCTCAAGATTATTTGTATTAAATGCCCCAAGGGCATATTTACCCTCCTTCCCTTTCGATTGCAGTTCCAGGTTGTTTGCTAACATATCAATTGCTCCCCCTGATTGTTATATATAAGTTTGTATAAGTATAATATGTTTGGCAGTCGACAATATAACCTTTTCGCCGGCATGCCGGCACACCATGGCAATATGACAATACAGACAAGGAGAAGGCAGACAAGGAGAAGGGAATGAGATGGAACTCCTAATAATCGGGATTCATACAAGACCTGCGGTATTTTCTGCAAAACGGCTGGGGTACAGGGTCTTCTCAGTGGACTATTTTGGCGACCAGGACCTCAAAGACGTGGCAGATGCCTCCTTATCCATTGTAAATCAAAGGCCATACAGATCAAACGGGCGGATATCTGACAGGTATTCAGACGAAAAGCTGATTGCACTTGCAAAAAGATTCCAGGCAGATAAAACGATTCTAACATCTGCCCTGACATCTGCCTCAACATCAATCTCTGACATCAAAAAGAATGTGGTCGGGACATCACAGAAAAGGGTGGAGAAGATAAAGGATAAGGAATATCAGTTGAAAAAGGTTGAAAAACTCGGTATCAGGATACCAAAAAGCGAGTTCGTCGATTCCAGGAAAGAGGCGATAGAGGCGGCAGGAAATATCGGGCTGCCGTGCATATTAAAACCAGCGAGAGGTGACGGCGGGAAGGATGTCAGACGGATAGGAAATCTCAATGAGATAGAGAGATTACAGATTGATGAGAGATATATCGTCCAGGAATTTGTAAAAGGAAGGGCGGTAAGTGTCTCTACACTCTCGACAAAGACCGAGAGTAAAGGCATCTCTACGAGTACCCAGATACTCGGCTCGAGGTTCTTGAACCAGGAAGGTTTTGCGTACTGCGGGAATATCGTACCATGGAAAGATGATGACGTGCTGCTTTCCATTGCCGGGGAGATATCAAGAAAGTTCAAGGTACTCGGCTGGAACGGGATCGATTTTGTTGCAGGCAGGGACGGTGATTACACGTTCATGGAACTGAATCCGAGGTTTCAGGGCACTTTCGACTGTATCGAAAGGGTCTACGGGATAAATCTAATAGACGCACATATAAGGGCATGTGAAGGAGAGTTAACAGAGGTAAGTGGTCCTGCTGGGACTGCGGTTAGACTGACACTTTATGCAAAAGAACGGCTGGAGATTATAAAAGATATGAGACGTGTCAGCTACGACGTCCCTGTCACGCATTCGATAATAGAAGGCGGTGAGCCCATAACAACAGTCGTAACGTATGGTGCTACAAAAAAAGAGTCAATTAGAGCAGCGAAAGCGGTAACCGCTGACATATATGCCAATTTTGTCAGGAAATGTGTTTGAGACGCGTCTGATTTCTTTCTGTTTATAATGTCATTTATGACGTTAAAGTAGAGGTTATCCCAAAAAATATAAAAATGACAAAGAACAATATAGAACTTATTGTAATTTGTAATTGTAATTTGTAATGGTTGGAGGCCAGGTGGTGAACAACGGAAAAGATATCAGGTCTATTATAAATAATCCTGAAGCAAGGCAGTTTCTCAAAGAACTCCTGGGAGATGAAGGTCTGGATGTAATCCAGGTTATGTCAGGTTCAGGGATTGTGGACGAGGAGATAGCAGAACGGACAGGATTAAAACTGAACTTGGTAAGGAAGATCCTCTACAAGCTCTATGACCACAGGCTCGCATCTTATATCCGAACAAAAGACCCTGAGATCGGCTGGTATATTTACACCTGGAGTTTAGATCTAAGCCGTGTATTTGAGATCATACAGGCCAGGAAGAGGAAGATTTTAGAAGAACTGAACAAGAGACTCGAATTCGAGCAGAATCATGTCTTTTTCTGCTGCAAGATGGACGATGCAAAGGTGCCGTTTGATATAGCAAGCAAGAACGATTTCAAATGTCCCCAGTGCGGTTGTATCATGGACTACATGGATAACCAGCAGAGCATAATGAGCCTGCAACACGAGATAGGCAGGCTGGAAAGAGAAATCCAACATGTACGACAACATGTACCGCATGTCTGAGGAGATCGAAATACTCCGCGGGGAAGGGTGCAGTAGTGATGTAATAGACCACTGTATCGCTGTTTCCAGGAAGGCATTGGAGATTGCAGAACGGGTCAGGACGCCTGTGAATAAAGATTTAATCAGAAAGGGTGCTCTTCTCCATGACATCGGGAGGTGCGAGACTCATGATATCTCTCATGGCGTCAGGGGCGCGGAAATTGCACAAAGACTCGGGATTTCAGGGGATATTGTAAATATAATCGAGCGGCACGTCGGGGCAGGGATTACTGCTTGGGAGGCAGCAAAGGTCGGTCTGCCGCAAAAGGACTATCTCCCTGTAACTCTTGAAGAGAAGATTGTATCATACGCGGACAACCTGACCCTCGGTTCAAGGACAATCTCTTTTGAAGAGAGCATTGATAAGTTCAATAAAATCCTTGGTAAAGACCACCCTGCCATAAAGAGGATGGAAGATCTGCATAATGAAATCCAAAGCCTATACTGAAAAACCCTGTACTAAAAGCGCGACTGAACTCATACTGACATCCTGACGTTGTATGCCAGGCTAATGGAATGTTATCTCTTTAATCCCCTCTATCTTTTTTAGGTCATTTAGCACGTCTCCGCTTACCTCCCCCTCTGTTATTATTGTCAGTTTTGGGTCCTCTACAAGGTACGGGTCATCGGCGATTGCCTGGCGTATGGATATATTGTGTCTTGCAATCTCGCTTGCAGCCCTGCCGATTATCCCCGGTCTTGATGCATCGTCTGGAGTTATCACAATAACGCCAAGCCCGAGACCTTTTGCAGCATCTCTAAGAAACGCCACTGACTGGAGATGCTGGAATATGGTTTTCAGTTCTTCATTTTCTATTATCCTCAAAGCAGTCGCGTCAACCACCCTCCTGTCAATATTCAGTTCTTTCGCCACCTGGGTATGGGGGATCTCTATGCTGCCGCACATGACCCTTGCATTATCCCCTATATTAAAACCCTTTTTTAATAAAAAAAGGGCTACTTTTTTCTGTGCAGGGAATCCTTTGAAATAATCGGCGATTTCGTTCCACATATCTCCTCCGCGGCCTGGATAGGATTCAGGATCCTAGACGAGATCTAATGCATCTTCAATCCTTGTTATTTCAGGGCCTGTCGTTTCACTTCCAAGGAGTGCCCCTTTTGTATTTGCTATAATACCTGTCCTCACGAATCCGACTCCTCTGTTGACTGTCCCTATATCTACAGGCACTTTTAAAACTTCCTCTATAAGCTCCAGTTCTTCTTCTTTTGCCATTGGATGGACAAGTGCCCCTTTATTGGTTGCCACACCGACAGAACCGATTGTCCTGTATCCTCCAATCTCTCCTGTTTCTACCTCACAATCAAATATGTCTTCCATCTTCTTAATCGAATCTCTTTCAAATCCCCTGTGGACAACTGCCCCATTGTCGTTTACAATTATCAGGTTTCCAATAGCTGTAAGCCTGTCTTCCAGAATACCCACATTAATGTCTGTGTTGTCTGACATTATCTTTTTGATTTCGTCATCATATGTATGCGGGGTTAGCAGCACGCCCTTATTATTCATCGAGACAAACGCCCCGACAAGGGCAGTCCCGCTTATATCTGTCTGATATACATTAACGTCAAGTATCTCACGAAACTGCCGTGAAAATTTCGCCGGGCAGTTCGCAGGTATAATAGCAAACTTATCGTTGGCTTTTGCGAAAACGCCTATGTTCGGATTTCTAAAGTACGCAGTTAGTTGTATCACATATCTCACTCTGCGGGGGTAACTAATACACTTCCATCATCAAGGGCTGTGGCCTTTACCTTTATTTTTGAGGGGATATTCCTGATACCGTTCTTCCACAATTTCTCGTTTAATTTCCCGTCGATTTTCACCTGCTCGCTTTTCATATTCTTCTCGATGAATCTTTTGACAAACCTAACAGCCTTCATCGTCCTTTTACTGGAAGGTGCGGTCTTGACTGTTCTAAGTGGGATTGTATAAACTCGTTCCATGACACTCACTCTCCACCTAAACCTTTAAAGAACTCCTTCGCCATGACCTCCTCTTGGGATGGGTCCTGACCCTGCCATTCGTCTTTGCAACGGCCCATATCGGTATAGGTCTGTTCTGTCTTAATGCCTTTGCAAGCCTCAATTTCCTTGGTAATTCAACTTTCGACATATCGTCACCTCATTTCAAGCAACCTCGACTGTTTGTGGACTAGAAAATGTTCTTTAACGTCGTATCCCTTTTTGCGTAAAAACTCTCTCAGTTCCACTTCGTAGTCACCTTTATTAATATCTACTCCTTCCTCTATTATAAGTAAATCACTGACCAGCTTTTTAACTGTTTTGTATCCGATACCTCTAAGTGGTGAGATGTACTCGATTCCAAGCCTATCTTCAAGGCTTCTGATTTCTGGAAGATTGAGCCACGGCGCCTTATCGTCTCTTCTCGTCCCGTCTGCAATTGTGCAGAATTGTCCTGCCACCTCTTCGATTGCATGGCGGTGCACGATGTTAATCCCGTTTCTCGGGAACCCGTCCAGGATTATCCTCTCTGTCGCCTCTTCGATTATGTCTCTTTTTAATTTCTTTGTTTCATGGTCGAACCCCATGGCATCCGCAGCTTCTTTTGCATATTTAAACGAGTCGCAGATACCGAACGTTGCTGTAACAAGCCTGACCTCGTATCCGAGTTTGTCGAGGATATAGGCTGCAAGTGAACAATCTTTCCCGCCACTGTATAAAACTGCTGCTTCCATCTAACCTGTACCCATAATCCTGTCGGCCCGTGTCCTGGTATCTTAGTATCTTAAACCCATTAAACCCATTTTACTAAATCATCTGGTTCTTCTGGTAAGCCCTGGTAAGTAACGCCCTAGTAAGTAGTAAGTCATTTAGTTTTAGTGGTTTTAGCCTTTTTGGCCTTCTTTTTAGTCTTTTTAGTTCCCATCTGTCCTGTCAACTTTTTTGATGTCTTCTTTTTAACCTTTTTGGTTCCTCTGGTCTTTTCTATGCCGTCTTCTGTATCGTAATACATTATTGCAAGGAGGATGGATAAAACTGAAAAGATTATATAATATTTGTATGTCTCTATGTCTTTTGCAACCGTGTAAACAGAGGCTATGCCGAATGTAACGCCAAGTACGCCCCACATCCAGAATATCTGTTCTCGTTCCAGCTCTTTTTCAAGATAGTACATCGTGATTACAGCCGCACCTATCCCTATTAAAAATACTGTCCTGATATCTATTTCCATCTTTAATCCCTTTTCACTGCGATGATTGTCTTTTCCATTTTTGTGTTGTACCTGAGTCTTAATACACTTTTTATATTAAATAGTTTCTTAAACTCTGCTGTAACTTCGTCAACTGCATGACTTAAGCTTTTTGCCGCCAGTACACCGGTTTGGGGTACAGTGCCAAGTTTTACTGTATGTATCAGAGCCCCTCCCTGTCTTAAATATCTTTTCGCTACATCTGCACTTAGTTTTGCTGACTGGATATGGAGCAGATTGGCATCATTTGTTATGATATCTGCTTTTATGTCCAGCTTCAAATCCTGGCCGCGGCACTTTATATGTTCGATATTTTTTATCTTTGTGACGTCACAATCAAGCCTGGCATTATCGACAGAATACACCTTTTTCACCCTGCTGCTCATCGCCCTGCTCCAGCCGCCTGGTGCTGCTCCAATATCTATTACTACAAAATCTTTGTGAAACATCTCAGGAAACCTTTCTAAAATCTCTCTCATCTTAAGCTCAGCCCGTGAGATGGGCCTCTGTCCTTTCTCCCATTTTCGCACGACTTTAGGGGTCTTTTTGATTATCTCATCTGGAGTTAAGATGCTCAAAACAGAATCGTCCTGGATTACATCAATATGCAACAGGATCTGTGGGGAACTGAGAGCGACTGTCCCGCCTTTCTCCCTGAATACCGTCCCGATTTCTCTTTCGACATCCATACTGGAAAACTGGTGGTTTCCCCTCCTTTTACACCTGACAGCGAACCTTTTACCGCGGATATCTACATTCAGCTCGAAATATCTAATAAACCCCTGTATATCTGTCGGCACGAGCTCACCTGCAGGGATGACCCTGGAGATGTAGGTCGTATCTGCTTTTTTCAGCTTCTCCAGGACATCTCTTTTTCTAAGCTCTGTCCTGCCCAAAACCAGACCCCTGAAATAGGTCGTCCTGACATTTACCTCTCCGTTCAGGATTTCTTTTATCTCTTTTATCCCGTCATATTCAAATCCTGCCGGGGTCGTTATAACAAGGTGCATGGAAGACATTCAGTAATACCCCACCTATCCCAGCTTTCCTGCCTCACCCCGCACCAGAGTCCGATATTTCTTGTGTATCTTTATCACCTCACCAATCTTCCTTTCATCAGCACCCTCAAGATAGCTGTAGACCGGAGGTGGGATTTTACCTTTTTTTACTGCATCTTTCAGGTCTGTTAGATCTGTTAGGTCTGTTAGATCCGTTAGGTCCGCTGGCACAGACGGAATAGAGGGATAATCAATGCCTGGTTCGTTAATCTGTCTTAAAACCTCTGCCACGCCTGTCTTTCCTCGGTTTTCAAAGGCATCTATAAGAGGGAGGAGAAACCTCTGGTCGGTTGATGCAAGACCGATGCTGGCATAGGGTATGGAATATTCGTTTCCGTTAAATGCCACGGCAAGCCCGCCCCCGTCCCTTACCTTTTTTAGCATCTTGAAGTCGGTGATACTGTCTCCGACAGCAATCACATTTTCCAGGGGTTCGTCCTTTACAAAGCTGTCCATTGCCTCTACCTTTCTAATACCACCGATTACAGTTACCTCACGAAATATCTGCCCCAGCCTGGTACCTGAAAGTCCTTTAAAAAAGAAGTTGTCGAGAACTTCTACAATCTTCTCCTCGTCTTCAGGCGGATACAGTTCTTCCAAAATCCGGGTTCGTATATCTTCAACGAGCTTGAGGTCAGCCCTGTCCAGCGTTTTATAATACATGTCAAGTGGCAGCTTTGTACATGCGATATCTGTTTCTGGTATCCCTATTTGAGCTCCGATATTTACCGCGTGCTGGCTGTAACTTGTCGAAATAATAAAGACCTTCCATCCGCGTTCTTTTAGGCTTGAGACGGTCTCTTTTACACCTGGGACTATTTTGGCAGTTTTTGAAACCTCTCTTATGTCCTGTTCTGATAGATTATGGTAGAGCAGAAAAGGTACAATCAACTTTAGGGTATCACCAGGCTCGTAACCGCGTCTGCCTTCAAGTGTGAGGATGTCATCATATCTGCTGATAACCTCGAATATCTTATCGCCATCTTCAGTAAGCCCGATGACCTCATATGCGTTGTCCTGGGGAGAAATCGGACCTTCCAGATCAAAACAGATGATGTTCATGCAGTTAGAATAGCAGGCGGTGCTTTTAAAATTTCTCCCTAATCTCACTCCTTTTCTCTAAACCTCGTTGCAGAATATTGTCAGAATATTGTAATAGTCCAGTATCTCAACGATCCCTGCTGCTAGACTGATTTAATCTCAGCCTTACAGCATTCGCATGGCACAGCGCAACTGCCAGGGCGTCAGACACGTCATCGGGTGCAGGGACCTCCGGCAGGTTCAGCATCCCCTTTACCATCTTTCTCACCTGCGCCTTTCCAGCACGGCCGTATCCTACAATTGAGCTTTTGACCTTCGTGGATGAATAGCTGATCACAGGTATCTCCTTAACCCCTGCTAAAAGATACACAATCCCCCTGGCATGTCCCATTATTATGGCAGTCCTGGGGTGCCTGTAATGCGAATACAGGTCCTCTATCACAACGATATCAGGGCTGAAATCCTCAAATATCCTATCCAGTTCTTCATAAATGGTCTTCAGCCTGTGTTCCATGCGTTCTTTTCTGTTTGTCCTGACCGTACCTGCATCAATAAACCTGCAATCTCCACTGTCTGTATCAATGATACTGTCTATGATGCCATAACCTGTAGTCTCAAGACCCAGGTCTATTCCGATAATCCTCATCATCGCCACCCATATCGTCCACATCATCCATATCATACCAGACCAGAATCAAGTCCGCCGCAGGCACCATTCTCGCCTCTGACCCATATGACAATCGATAATTTAACCCATTTCAGTGTACATCTAGTCAGACTTCTCTTCGACAATCTTCCAGAAGGAATTCATGGTTCTTGTGTTCTCCAAAATTGCCCTGTTTATTTTCATAAGTTCCCTGCTCACAATGAAGTCATGTACAAATATCCCCAAAAGGAGGATATATATACCAGCAATCCCAAAAAATATCTCCCAATTATTCATATGTTCACCTTGGTTATTATATTGCAAATCCAGCATTTAAATAATTTCGCTCCGACCTGCCGGCAGAACCATCTGGATGTCCTCCAGATTGATTTCCATTATCATTTCCCTATATTCTGCACCTGACCTCTCCAGGAGCTGGTGTTTGATCCCTGCTGCAATCTCCCTGCTCTTTTTGTGTCCAGGTACTATCCTGACAGAACAGATGGAGTTCGCCTCTATTGCAGACGGCGGCCCACCTACAACCTGCCCATCTTCCGTAACCCCTACGGCCACCTCTACCTTACCTGTCCCGATATTCTTCTTACCCCTTATTATAAAAGCACCCTTTGCCACATATTCGCCGTGCTCTGTGGTCTTGCTGACCTGCTCGGGGTTTACCCAGTACACGTTCAGGGCAGCGATGTTATGTCTCCATGCCCTCGAATACGATGCAGCGAAATCAAATGCCTCGTCTATCGTGCGTTGGGGCACATCGCGCCCGTGCTCACCGGCCGCCTTCACTGCCTTCACTGCGTTTGTGGCCTCTGTGGCCTTTGTGGCCTTTATGACGACCGCCGGTGCACCGTGTATATCCGCGTGTACGAACACATCATCCTTTTCCATATATTTCTTTACAAGTATTTCGTTAGTCGTAGCATCGCGCCCGCCTAAGACCAGAAACCCGTCTGACGACCTGAACCACCTGAATATTTCAAACCACTTCTTCTTCCTCGCCACCCTTTTTTTCGGCTTTTTCTCTTCCAGTTCAGCAATCTCTTTCCCCTTCTTTTCAATCTCTTCTATATATTCCCGGGTCTTCTCAATCGAGTCCAGTACACCATTTATCTTTCCCCTCGCCTTCTTGCTTTTACTGTAATAAAAATCTGCATTCTCCGTCGGGCTTTTCCTTATATCGAGTCTGACATCAGTCCCACTCAGGTTGACGACAATCACCCCTTCTTTTGGAAGGATCTTTTTTATGGCACAGACCTCATTTGACTCCCCTCTCCCTTCCATACACAACTCTTTTTTCTTCTCTTCTATCCGGCCTATAATCTCGCCCCATGAATGGTTCTTTTTTGCGTTTGTGACGGCTGTCAGGATGGAACTGACGGTCTCAAAATGTTCGTAAATCAGGTCCCCTATCCTCCTTGACTCTGCATCCATCTTCTGGTATTTTCTAAACGTCTCTTCCTGTACCTTCAGCCTGGCTTCAAATTTGCCAAGCTTCTCTTTGTACCGCTCCTCCTGGACCTCGTCTACCTTCTCTATTTCGTGTGTGGTGAAATACCTGTCCGCAGCCATGCTGAAAGACTCGAATTCCTCGCTCTCCTTTCCTTTATGTATCATGAGCCTTATTGGTGTAAGGTCTACAGGCCTCTTTTCCCCATTTTTGTCCTCGTAGATGATAACAGGCGGGCCTGTGCTCAAGGATTTCTTGAGCCTGGTTATGTTGTCATATATCACCTTTATCTCGGGGATGGTAATTGCAACCTTGTTTTTCGAGTATCCAGACATAAGACACAGCTCCTCGGCGTACTGTCCTCCCAGCCCGAGTTTCATGGCGAGTGTCCTTACAAGGTCCATATTGGAATCTTTGAAGACCTTCTCAAGGTCAGCCTGTGTGATATCAAACGGATTGATCCTCTGTGGCGGGTATTCGTACTCGCCTTTTACGACAAGTTCCCTGTCTTTGTATCTTTTCGGCTTCATCACAGCGAGAATCTTTTTTTTGTGTGTCAGTACCGCATTCCCATCGCCAAAAAGTTCTGCAATCAGGGTGAAGTCCTCCCTGTCTTTCCCTGATATCTGGAGCTCTACCAGCCGATCAAAATTTACCTGCCTTATCTCTTTTATTATCCCGTTGCCGATGTATTTTCTAAGTGTCATGGCGAAATTCGAGGGTTTTACCGGACCGGGCTTTGGGTACTGGGTGAGGTGGATCCTCTTTCCGACCTCTATCACAAGGTCACCCCTGCCGGCATCTCTTATCCTAAGCTGGATTCTAAGCTCGGCAGGTGTGATCTGGTAAATCTTGTTGATACGTGCTCCTTTGAGTATCTGTAGCTCTTTTACAATTGCAAAGATATCAAAACTCGACATCGAGGTCTTCATGGTCTATCATACCAATCATATCACCTGAAAACTTATAAATATTAGGAACATTATTGGACATGTATGGATGAACAGATTATGAGGAAAATAGGTCTAATACATGCCCTGGCAGGGGCGATTTTCGGTGTGTTTACTGCGTTTTATTTTAATGTGCCAGGTCTCACCCTTATAAGCGTACTTATGATAGGGTTCGTGTTCTCGTATCCCTTATACGTCCTAACGCGGAAAATTTTCGATTTGCCTGATAAAGAGTTTTCTGTTAAGGTCTGGATTTGTAAGGGGTATTTCCTGTTTTTTGTTGTCTGGATTATTGTGTGGACATTGATTTACAACTACAGGTTGAGTACATCTTTAATTACCTAGGTGGTAAAGTAGGAAGCGGTAGCGGAAAGTGTTAGTCTGGAAGGAATTTTGGCGTAGGCCAAAAAAAGGCTCTCCTAAACCCTGCCTGACGCGCAGAATTTCTATTTTATTTTCGAAGTTAGGAGGGGGACAGTATAAGTAACCATGACAGAGGAAGGCATGAAAAAAGACGATCGTCGTAAAGACAAGATAGGTTTAAAGGAGACAGTGATATTCGTTTCGATAATACTTGTCGTATCCTGGATTCCTGTTATCGTTTCCAGTCCCACCGAGGAGAACACGATATCCGCCGAGCTTTTAGATAACCCAGATGCACTTTTTCCAGATATTGACGGCTACATGAAGAGAAACATATCGCGCAGCATGGCAAAATGGCTCGTCCTTCTAAATGATACAGACTTCTTAAGTGCCTATTCCTACTCGAAAGACGGAAAAATGGCATGGGTATTGCTCCAGAAATCCGAATCACCAAAATCTTTCCATCTGCCAAGGCTTTGCTTTATAGCAAGTAAATGGAATGTTGACGAAAGTCATGAGTACCTTGTAAATGGGAGGAAGACGGAATACATGCTTGTTAGTAAAGATAACAGTGAGCGGGAGGTTGTCTACTGGTACCTGCACGTATCGCGTAAAAAACAGAGCTATCTGATATTCTATCTCCCTGATACAACAAGAGAGATACTCTTTGTGAGGATAGAGGTTCCAAAGGACGACACCTCTAGTGAGATGCTAAAAGAGATATCTGGAGCTGTGATGGAGCATATCAATAAAAAGGCCAGTAGCGGGGTATAGTGAGGGGTGTAGTGAAGTGTGTAGTCCCCCGGTTTCTATCTGCTTTTAAGTTCATTTATGAAGATCTTCAGGTAAATCGATGCAAAAATGACCTGTATCCCGATTATTATAAGTGTAGCGGAGAGCACTGCCTGCTGTACCTCGTAAATCACCCCAAATCCTCCACTTATCCACTCACCAGCAATCCGTGCGCCCAGCGTCAGCCCCATTAATATAAAAAGTATACCGACCAGTATTATAACTCTCGTCGTCGTCTTCCTTGTGTATAGATTAACAAACACATCCTCCTCACAGAATTTGTGTGCTACTGCATACATGCCGACAGTGACTCCTGATATCGCGACCTGGAACCCGACGAGGGTCAACAGACTCGCAAATATAAATGTATGGATACCAAGTGATATCCCACCAAGAGTCATCGACTGGTTTTGGAGTACGATCATAAGTGCGATCCCTGTAAGTGAGAATATTGTCCCTGGCATGATAAAAATCAGTGTTGGGTTATAGAGCGTTATAAGTGAGAGGAGGGTGCGGAAGATTCGATATCCGTCTTTTAGAGGGTCAAGCTTTACCTCTCCTATCCGTTCCCCATAGGTTATCGGGATATCCTTGACATTAAGCCCCATCCTCGCCGCCTTTATTGTAATCTCGGTCTCTATCTCGAATCCCGCTGATACCAGGTCCATGTTTAGAAGATGCGTCTTCTTTATCCCATACAGACCGCTTAGTGGATCGCTGGTTCTTGCTCCGTAGACATATTTGAACATCAGCCTGAATACGTTGTTACCCATCCTGTTGAAAAATGGGATATTCTCAGCGCTGCCAGAGAGCCTCGATGCGACTACCATATCGTTTCCATACTGCAGCTCGTCTACAATCTTCTTTATCGTTTCTGCGGGATATGTATTATCTGCATCTATGAATATTATATTCTCGCCTGATGCGTTTTTAATACCTGTACGCATGGCAGCTCCCTTCCCCTTGTTCTTACTGTGGTCAATTACACGAATATCAAATTTTCTTGCAACCTCCCCGGTCCTGTCGTCTGATCCGTCATTTACCACTATTATTTCAGAGGTATCATCTATAACCTGCATGATCCTGTTTAAAACTACCTCTATACCGTGTTCCTCATTATATGCAGGGATTATTATTGTGTTCTGTATCATATTTAGCCCAACCACCAATCATAAATCAATTGTACTGCTTAAATAGTTACTGTCGGGTCCTTATATGTCTGTATCTCAATATCTATATCTCTTATCCATCTGTCTTTTATCCTCAACCGACCTCAATCGAAAAATTCCCTACGTCAGCATAGTAGTATGTCTGCCAGTTATTGTGTGAGCCCTGGATCCTTATCCTGTAATCGTCTGCAGGCGGGAATATCTGCGGGTCTATTTTCCACATGTACGAATAACCTGTTGTCCCATTAATCATCTGGTATATGCCGGTAGATGGGCTGTAGACATTTATGACGAATGTCGGAAACACGTCTCTGACACTCTCTATTTCCCACGTAATATTGATGGCTGTGCCGGTTTTAAATGTCTCGTTGCCTCTTGGTGATTTCACCACTATCCTTGGTTTCGGGATATATACCGTGGCAACATACGGACGAATAGTGCTCACATCCCCTGCACTGTAGACTTTCTCCAGGTCGTAGCCCTCTTCTAACCTAGTTTTAAGGTTTTCTGGTAATTCGGATTCTATCTCTGGACTTATTATTACTATACTGCTATCAGGTGCAGATTCCCTTGAGTAGTATGGCGGAGGGTCTCTATATACCCATGTCCATGCCCACGTCTTTCGTGCATTGGGATATGATGAAGGTACTGGCCGGTATGCCGGGGTTTTTACTGTATTTTCCGAGTATATGTCAAATAAGGCTATGAGGATATTGAGGTTGTAAGGATAATCTACTGGGAATACCGGGAAGAGTTCAACATCTGTACCGAGCTGGTTTGTGTATTCTGCTGCATTTTTTATGTTCATGCTGCTGTATGTATGGGTGAACGGCAGATAGAAAAATACTGCGATTGCAATCGAACAGATGATTATGCTCGATGCCACAAACTTCCTGATGTTTCCGGTTTTGATCCCGTTATTGATAGCGATTGATGCCATGATAGCTATTGCAGGCAGTGTGGGTAAGAGATACCTGGATCGGGTGTCGTACAGGAATATCAAAGGGATCAATGCCCAGGTAAGTGGCAGCATATAGTTTATATCCCTTTTACGGAGCATGATATAGGCGGAGTATATGGCCATAAAGGTTATCAGGGGGTTGATCTGGAAAAATAGCAGGGATGACGTGGATTCGTGAAAACCTGCCTGCCTCTCTTTGAATGCGCTTATTATACCATACATATCTACGAGGACATCGAACTTGCAGATGGCGAATAGGAGGATCAACGCACCTGAAAGTATGGTGATTATCGCAATGCGGGATATCACCGCCCTGGCATCTGCCCTGGATTTTGTCTTTATATAACTTATAAGGAATATCACAGGGATTGTGACGAGCATCAGGGTTGCAGACGCCTTTGTAAGGAATGTCAGGAATATAAGCACAACCGAGACCACAGTCCATACCCATATTGTCCACGGTGGCCCTGTCCCGTGCCCTGCCGGGGTGGTCTCCAGGGCTTTTATGGTCGCATATATCGCGGCGATGAGAAAAGACATGAGCGGGATGGATACAAGTGTTAGAGGGGTCTTTACCAGCAGGTAGGGGAAGCTTAGGAGGAACAGGGCAGCATATAGCCCGATACTCCCTGTCCAGAACTTTCTACCGATTAAGTAGGTGAGCGTACAGGTCATGGCGAAAAGGGCGGTTGTAAATATCTGGATGTAGACCTTGGATTCGCCTATAAATCTGAATATCAGCCCGTAGATAAAGGGTACAGCAGGAAAGTCTGAGAGCACATCCAGTTTAGTACCCCAGTCATTGATGAATGTCTGTATCCCGTATGCCTCAAGATATTTTGCTTCAAAAAAATACCTGCCCATATCAGGATTGGTTTCAGGAACGCTCCAGAATATCGCACCTAAAAGAAACGCGGCCTGAAATATCAACAGCGGCGTCAGCCTGTGATTTAGTTCGAATCTCGTGTTTGAGAGAATGTATGAGAGTGCAATAGAGAGTATCAGTAATAAAAATAGCCCTGCTGTATCTACACCATTGAATATATCGCCCCAGTTGAAAAATATGTTCGTGTCAAAAGAACGTAGCCAGTAGATGATTGCATAAGATATGAGTATCACAGCTGACCAGGAGATATAAGTACAGGCATAGGCGTTTGGAGTTTTATTTGACGACATACTATAACAGCCTTTGCCCGGGGATGTTATTAAAGTTAACGGACGGACTGCGGCCGGACGATACAGGTATCCCGGAACACCTGGACACAGGTCATCCAATACCCTCTTTTTCCAGTATCCCCCTTGCAGCCATAACACCTGTTGCAGAGGCAACGATAATCCCTCTGGAAACTCCCGCACCGTCCCCTGCAATAAACAGGTTCGGGATACTTGTCTCCATTGCCTTCCCGACCTCCACCTGCATCGCATAGAATTTTATTTCAGGTGTATAGAGCAGTGTAGAATCTGATGCGACCCCGGGTATTACGTCATTTAGCCTCTCCAGGCCCTCGAGGATGTTTGTGACAATCCTGTGAGGCATTACCATCGCGATATCGCCTGGTGTTACACCTCGAAGTGTCGGCTTGACATGTCCTGTCATTACCCTCTTCCATGTTGATCTCCTCCCTCTCCTGAGGTCCCCGAGTCTCTGGATAAGGGGTTTCCCTCCGCCGAGTGTTGTCGCAGTCTTTGCAATGGATTCACCGTAATCAGTCGAATTTTCTACGGGTTCTGTCAGCTCGATCCTTGTAAGGAAGGCAAAATTCGTATTCTCGGATTGCCTGTCTCTTAGAGAGTGGCCGTTTACACCGACATAGTTCTGGTAGGTCTCCTTGACCATAAAACCCCTGTGATTGACACAAAATGTCCTGACAAAATCGTCATACGTCTTTGTGATGATGTGAAACTTCGGGTCCCTGTTTATACTGCACACAGGGTCCATCAAAATCGCCGGGACTTCAACCCTGACCCCGACATCAATAGGTCCGTGCCTTATCTTAAGCCCCCTCTTTTGAGCCTGCTTGACCATCCAGGGCGCACCAGACCTCCCTGGTGTTGCGATAATATATTTGCCCTTTATCATTTTGCCGCTGGAGAGCTTTACTCCCCCATTTAGGATATCTTCAACCGTGGTATTCAGCATGAACTCAATGCCGTTCTTTTCCAGGTTCGTTTTGATGTTCTTTATCACCTCTGGCGTGTGGTCGCTTCCAATGTGTCTTTGTGGGATCTGGACAAATTCTATCCCTGCTGATGCCGCCTTCCTTGACAGCTCTTCTGCCTCTGGACCGGTTGCCTGATATAACCTGTTCGGTGTACCGCTTGCAACCCATACATCGTCCACGTACTTGACAAGTGCCTTGGCCTCTTTTTCACTGTAGTAGTCGTAGAGATTCCCGCCGATATCAGGCTTGATGTTCAGCGTACCGTCAGAAAGTCCACCTGCCCCACCAACACCGCACATAACGTTGCAGGGCTTGCATTTGATACAGGTATCTGTCCTGTCCATCGGACATTTTCGTTCATCGACATCTTTTCCCATGTCTATTATGACTGTCTTCAGTTTACTTCTTTTAGAGATTTCATAGCCTGCAAAAAGGCCTGCCGGTCCGGCACCAATTATTATAACATCGTATTCCATTTAATATCATACTCTAAGCATACATTTGAGTATTTAAAGTTACTGCACTTATACAGTCAAAAAACTTATTAACAAGTTGGGTTCAAATAATATATAATGCACTTAATAATAAACTAATAACAAAACCAATACCAGGGAAGGAACTAGGGGAGGAATATGTTCATGAATAAAATTAAGACATATATCAACGGTTTTGATGTGTGTCTTGAGGGTGGGATTCCAGCGGGCCATATTGCACTGGTTGTCGGCAATGCAGGCACAATGAAATCATCTGTAGTATTCTATATGCTTTACAAGCTTGCCAAAAATGAGGGTAAAAAAGGACTTTATCTCACACTGGAACAGGGAAAAGACAGTATAACAAAACAGATGGAATGCCTGGGACTTGATTTAAGCTGTGTTAACGGGGATCTGGAAGTGATAGACATCGGTGATATCAGAAAAAAGACACTATTAGGCGACAGTTTTGGGATGGAACTGGAATGGCCATCAATAACAGATGAGATCCTCAATATAGTCAGGAATTTTGAAGGTTGTGAACTGATAGCCCTGGATTCCCTCGATGCATTGTACAGCCTGACCACCATTGAAAATCCGCGAAACAAATTATACTATTTCTTCGAGGAACTTCGTAAAACAAATCATACTACACTTTTAATCAGTGAAATGCTTACCGGGAAAGGGTCTTTTAGTCGATTTGGTGTAGAGGAGTTCCTGGCAGACGGGATAATCCACCTGAAAATCGAAGAGAACGGACACTCGGTTAACCGGTTAATCAGTATTGTAAAAATGCGAAACATAAATCACAAGATGGGGTATCTGCCGCTGATTTTCGAAAATAACGAATTTAGAGTCCTCGATAAAGAAGACCTGGAACTCTAGGCCTCCATATCTGCCTCCATATCTCCTTTAATAATCATATCCACTATCCCGACAGGCCCTGCCATCATAACATCTCCAAAAGGGTTTGCAGACTCCACATCGAGTCTTGAGCCTTCAAGCATACCCCTGTTCGGCCCTGTTGCGACTATCCTCCTGACATGTGCTCCACATCCCTCACCTTGCCTGATATTAACATAGCATCCGTGCCCGCCGTCATCCAGGACCTCCTGGTTTGTCAGCTCGCCCTTTAAAAACCTTTCAATCATGTCCTCCAGTTTCTCCCTGTCAAGCAGCCCAGTATGGTGTTCAAACATTCCAGAAACCCTGTCATCCTCACCCACCAGGGCAACAAGTGTGTGGCCATTCCCGACATCTATTGATACAACCGGCCGTTCAGTAATCCCGTGAATCGCCCCTGCAATTGCGGCAATCTTGGTATCGACAATAAAGATGTTCGAGTTATATCGTTCAACTGTCCTGTAGATTGCACGCATCCTTGTGAAATATTCGGGCGGTTTTTGATGACCCAGCTGGTACAGTTTTACATCTCTTTTTAAAACTTCTTTTATCTTCTCAAACCTGAAGACCCTGTCGGATTTCCCTGCCTTATATCCATGATCCTGGACAGCCACACCGATATAATCGAAAGAAAAACGCTCTCCAACCCTTGAGAATACGTCTCTTATCAACTCAAAGTCCACATCTTTTGTCTCAATCTTCTTGCATCTGTAACCGCCTAGATCATCTAATTTGTCATCAGGTATGATCTCAACGCCACGCAATTTCACCTGCTCGAGATCGTCCCTGATAGTCCTCGCCGACCTCTCTGTCATGAACACGCGGTATCCCTTTTTGATATGCCTGATAATTGCACTGGCGATAGGCCCTCCTCCCATCGTCTCGCCAAAAAAAACGATGTCCTCTCTGGTATTTGAAATCTCGCCTGCCAGTACAGTGGTTCTGGATGGGATGACCATCTTTATGTTATTCCCGGGTGCTTTCAGGCTGTCGTAAAGCATTATGTCCTGGGTACCCATACCGACATCAACTGCAAGTATCCTCAAATTCCTCAAATTCTTTTTTAGTGTAAGAACCATAAATTCAATTTATTCATGAGCTAGACCTTAAAAAGTTTTCCAGCAACTCCGTGATTAGGAGGATTTGATGACGGTAACTGGATAGTTTCCATAAAGACAATACGACAAGATAATGAGAAGATAAGGGAAGATGGAGATAAGAGAAGATGGAAAAAATGAGAGCAGAGGTATTCGTGCCCGGGCACATAACAGGGTTCTTTGAGATCGCAGAACATGGGGATGACCTGAAAACCGGTTCAAGAGGTTGCGGGGTTGTCATAGACAAAGGGGTGCGGACAGAGGTCGCAGTAAAAGAAGGAGAGAGCACGGGAGAAGGCGGCTGCCTCTCAATCAAGACATATATAAACGGGAAGCCGTTTGAGTGCCCTGTTACAAAAACTGCATTAAAAAGCATTGTTAAAGGAGGGTACAGAATCGAGGTGTTTCACAGACTCGATGTACCGATGAGCCAGGGTTTTGGAGCATCTGGTGCAGGTACACTCGGGGCAGTTATCGGGATAAACAAGATACTTGACCTGAAGATGGGAGAAGAACAGTGCGGGAAGGTTGCCCATGTTGCAGAGGTTAAGAACAAAACCGGGCTTGGGGACGTAATTGCAGAGATGACCGGCGGCATTGTCATGCGAAAGAAACCGGGAGCGCCTGGCATTGGGGAGGTGGAGAGGATTGGCAAAGCCAGAGAGATATCAGATTCGTCAGGTCCGTCAGATTCCTATGTAGTATCCTTTACCGCAGGGAGGGAGATACAGACATCTGCCGTCATTACAGATCAAAAAACAAAGAAAAGGATAAATGCAATAGGGAACATATGTTTAAATGAGATACTGAAATCACCGACAGAAGAAAACTTTTTAAGACTCTCGAAGATATTCGCTTATCGGTCAAAGTTAATGAGTAAAGAGGTCAATTCCGTTATCAAAGAACTTGAAAAGAGAGGTATAGAATCTTCGATGATAATGCTCGGGAACTCTGTCTTCACACTGACAGACGAACCTGAGATGGTCGCCGAGCACCTGGAATACCTGGGATACCAGGGTATTGTATCAAAAATCGATTATAATGGACCAAGGATATGGAGGTAAGACAACGACCAGAAAGATAGGTATTCAACTCAGAGACTGTTTTATAACCGGGCTTGCAGTGATCACACCGCTTGCAGTCACGATATATGTACTGATATGGATATTCAATTTCTTTGATGGAATACTCAAGCCGGTTACAAGGCTTACCGGATACGATATCCCTGGTATCAGCCTTTTACTTACCGTAGTGCTCGTCATATCTGTGGGGGCGTTTACGAAGATGGCGTATGGCAAAAAGGCAATTGAAGTCTTTGAAAAATT
>WAQR01000165.1 GCA_015520145.1 Candidatus Hydrothermarchaeota archaeon | reverse complement strand
TTTATATTTTTTGACTTGTTAGACTATGTGTGTTGAGGTCATCCAGGAGATAGTGAGATAATAGAAAATTTTTTAAGCTGGGTGAGAGCAACTGCCACACGATACGAAAAGGAGAAGGAATAAAAGGATAAAAGAAAGGAAGAACGGAACAAAGGAAATAAGGAAGGAAATAAGGAAGTGAGAAGAGGTGAACCAAAATTGCAGAGAATCGAAAAGATCATTGAACAGATAGGGCCGCTTGATAAAGAGGCAATGAAACAGGCAAGAGAGAGGCAGGATTTCCTCACAAAACCAAAAGGAAGCCTCGGGGTCCTGGAAGACGTGTCCATCAGGGTCGCGGGTATAACAGGCAGTCCCATGCCGGAGATTGTGGATAAAGTGATAGTCACCATGGCAGGCGACCACGGGACTGCAAAAAGAGGGGTCAGCGCATTCCCGCAGGAGGTCACAGCCCAGATGGTCTACAACTTCATCCGCGGCGGTGCTGGAATCAATGTCCTGGCCAGACATGCAGGTGCGCGGGTGGTCGTCGTGGACATGGGTGTTGCAGCAGACCTTGAACCCGGTCCTGCCCTGGTCAATAAGAAGGTAAACCACGGCACAAAAGATATGACAGAAGGTCCTGCCATGACCCGGGAGGAAGCGGTACGTTCAATTACCGCCGGGATTGAGGTTGTCGAAGAAGAGATGGAAAAAGGTGCGGATATCATAGGTACAGGCGATATGGGGATAGGGAACACCACACCCAGCAGTGCCATCACAGCAGTGTTTACAGGGAGGGATGTGAGGGCGGTTACCGGGAGAGGGACAGGGGTTGATGATGCAGCACTCGAAAATAAGATAGCAGTGATAGAGGAGTCTTTGAAGGTGAACCGTCCTGAGAGAAGCGATCCAATAGATGTGCTGGCAAAGGTCGGCGGGTTTGAAATCGGCGGGCTTGCGGGCGTGATACTTGCTGGAGCTAAAAACAGGGTCCCGGTCGTAATTGACGGGTTCATATCAGGTGCTGCTGCGCTCATTGCCACCGGGCTCGCACCGCAGTCAAAAGACTACCTGATAGCCGCACACCGCTCGGTGGAGTCTGGGCACACCATCATGCTGGAACATATCGGCCTGACACCACTCATGGACCTGAACATGCGCCTTGGTGAGGGTACAGGCGCGGCACTTGGGATATCCATTACTGAAGCGGCTGTGAAGATATTACGTGAGATGGCGACATTTGCTGATGCTGGGGTATCTGAATCGGAATAATCGGAATAAATCAGAATGGAAAGGGAATTGAAAGGGAATAGAAAGGGAATAGCAGGATGACGGTCTATTTCATCGGCTCAGGGCCTGGAGACCCGGAACTCCTGACCATAAAGGCCAGGAAGATAATTGAAAAGGCGGACGTGATAGTCTATGCAGGTTCGCTTGTAAATAGAGACATATTAAAATATGCCAGACATGACGCCAGGCTCTACGACAGTGCAGAACTCACCCTTGAAGAGATTGCTGAGATAATCGTAACATGGGCCAGGGAGAATAAGACTGTCGCCCGCCTGCACAGTGGAGACCCGAGCATCTACGGGGCGGTGCAGGAGCAGATCGAACTTCTGGAGGAGCGGGGTATCGGTTGTGAGATTGTACCAGGTGTGAGTTCGTTTACTGCGGCGGCTGCCGCACTCAAAAAAGAGTACACCATACCGGATGTCACCCAGACAGTCATCATAACAAGGATGGAAGGGAAGACAGATGTACCAGAAAAGGAGGGTCTTGGGACGCTTGCAGGGCACAGGGCGAGCATGTGCATCTTCCTGAGTGTGCAGGCAGTTGAGAGGGTGGTTGAAGAGCTGAAAAAGGGGTATCCGGATACCACACCAGTTGCAGTGGTCTACAGGGTTTCGCAAAGCGATGAGAAGATCATCACAGGCTGCCTTGACGATATCGCGGCAAAGGTGAAGCGGGAGGGGATTGAGAAGACTGCACTGATACTTGTCGGCGAGTTTCTAAAATCCAGTGGGAAGAGGTCAAAGCTGTATGATAAGGGATTTACCCATGGATTCAGGAAGGGCTGTAAGGAGGGCTGGAAAAGGCTATGAAAATTGCAATTGTTACAGTAACAAAAAACGGGAAAGCGACAGGGAAGAAGATCAGGCAGGCGCTGGAAGGGGACGGGCATAAGACTGTGCTCTTCTGCCACAGGGCATCTGCCGGGCCGGATACAACGGTGCTGGAGACCCCGATTAGTGAGTCTGTGGGAAGGATGTTTGCTGAGTACCGTTCCATCGTGTTCGTGACGGCCCTTGGTATTGCTGTAAGGGCGATTTCCAGACATATAAAGGATAAAAGGCACGATCCGGCGGTTGTCGCCGTAGATGAGATGGGGACCTATGCCATAAGCGTCCTGTCAGGACACCACGGTGCAAATGAGCTTGCAAGAACCATTGCCAGGCATATCGGGGCAGAGGCAGTGATTACCACGGCTACAGAGGTCTGCGGCAGGCCGTCAGTAGAGGGTATTGCAGACAGGTTCAATCTTGTAATCGACGGTTTTGAGCACGTAAAGGCGGTCAATGCATCGATAGTAAATGGCAGGGAGGTGCGGATATTCAGTGAATTCTGGCTGGACATCGATATGCCTGAAAACATGTCGTTTCACCATATTGCAGCGCTTGAAAATGGCGCAGGGGAAAGGGAAATAGAAAGTGGCGGAAAGGATGGGAAGGATGGAAAAAACGCTCGAGACGGCCTGACAGGGATTGTGATTACAAACAGGGTTATGGAAGCCCTTGGGAGATGTGTGATACTTAGACCAAAAAATCTCATTGTCGGTGTTGGTGCAAGAAGAGGTATTCCAAAGGGCGCGGTTTTAAATGCTGTGCGCAGGGCATTTGGTGATGCGGGGCTGAGTCCGCTCGGGATTGCGTGTATGGCAACAGTCGATTTCAAGGCAGGGGAACAGGGGATTAGAGAGGCTGCAGAAGAACTTGGTGTTATGCTAAAGGGTGTTCCGGTTGAAGATATAAAGCGGGTAGAAGGGCAGTTTCGCCAGTCGAATTTTGTCCTGGAGAAGGTCGGGATAGGTGCAGTGTGCGAGCCTGCGGCAGTTCTCGGTGGTAAAGGTGCCTGTGCGCGCCTTATACTTGGAAAGAGGAAATTTAACGGTGTTACAATCGCAGTTGCAGAAGAGAGGTGGGACGTCTGACTGCCGGAAAGATATATCTTGTCGGCATAGGCCCTGGCAGCAGCGAACACATAACACCGAGGGCGGTTCATGCTATAAAATCTGCTGATGTCGTGGTGGGTTATAAAACATATCTCTCCTTGATAGAGGAGTACCTTACCGGGAAAGAGGTCATCTCAAAACAGATGCGCCAGGAGATGGAGCGCGCCAGGGTGGCGGTTGATGCCGCACTTGACGGGAAGCGCGTTGCGGTTATAAGCAGCGGCGACCCAGGGGTCTATGCCATGACAAGTGCTGTTTTCGAGTACGTCAGCAGGAATGGGTATTCACTGGAAATCGAGGTCGTGCCCGGTGTTACTGCCGCAACCGCGTCTGCCGCACTTCTCGGGTCTCCGCTTGGCCATGATTTTGCAGTCATCAGTTTGAGCGACCTGCTAACACCCTGGGACGTGATAGAAAAAAGGCTGGTAGGCGCGGCAGTGGCAGATTTCTGCATCGTCCTGTACAACCCAAAGAGCAGCGGCAGGAAATGGCAGATCGAAAAGGCAGCGAAAATCCTCCTCGAGCACAGGTCACCAGCCACCCCTGTCGGGATTGTCAGAAATGCGATGCGGGAAGGGGAAAGTGTGGTGATAACCACTTTAAAAGAGATGACGACCCACGACATCGATATGCTTACGACAATCATCATCGGCAATGCCAGAAGCCTTGTGTACGGCGGTAAGATTATCACACCCAGGGGATACGGGTCAAAGTTCTAGGTTAACGCCGGGGGGGAGATTCGAACTCCCGAGGGCTTGCACCCACAAGCTTTCCAGGCTTGCGCCTTCCCAGACTAGACTACCCCGGCTTTGTCACCAGTTCAAAAGCCCCAGAGGTCAGTAACATCAGCAACGTTGAAGATATAAGGATATATGGTGATATCCCCATTTTCATGAGTAAGTTTTATCTAGCTTGTAAGCAGATTGTAGATTGTATATTACCTTTTATTATCTTTTGCACAACATAGAAAAAGAAGGAAACACAATGCAGGGCGCAATAACAGATGAAGAAAAGAGAACGATTCTTGCAGGGTTGAGGAGTTCGGTACCTGCGACAAGATTTTTGACAGTGAAGAAATTTGCAGAGCGTATCAAGTCGAAACCGGATATAATCAAATACCTGGCATCGAGCGATGTTCATACCATGGAGGACATAACCAACCTCATCAGATTCCTCATGGAAAACGATACTGATGAGGTGATAAGGAGAGAGGCAAGTATAGCATTCGAGACACTAAAAGGGGTGATGGGACCAAAGTTCACCGAGGAGATTATAAAATGCCAGAGATGTAACAGTCTGCTTGACGTGGGATGGAAGCACTGCCCTGTATGCAACCTTGAATTGACAGAGATGGAATTTGCCCTCAAAAGATGCGCCGGATGCAATGGCTATATAATCGAGTCCTGGAATTTTTGTGCAAATTGCGGGAATAAATTGAGGGAGGTTAAAGAAACGTCAACATGTCCGAACTGCAAAAGGGAGGTAGAGCCCACATGGATGGTCTGTCCTTTCTGCGGGTCACAGATTAAAAAATACTAGGTCTGACCCCGATACGACACCACTCTATTTCCAGTAATCCTGATAGTGTTCCCTGGAATATTCCACAATCTCCCTGGCATTGTCGCATAATCTATAGTATGTGTAGCCGTTGTTTTTGATAACCTCTACCAGGCCCATCTCGACAAGAGAACTGTTGTCCTTATACCTGCTGCCAAGCCCTCTTAGACATCCAAGGACGTTTGAAGGGTCAGACTTTACAGCCCTTGCAAGTTCTGATAGGTAGGTGTGGTTCGGGTATATCCTGTATAGATAGAATAGAACCTTCTTTCTCAATTCACTTTTGTTCAGCGCTCGTAGTATGTGCGGGTCAATATAGCATAATTTATTCATCTTTCCTCCCCTCAATCGTTATATTCTCCTCATATTTTAATATCCTTTATTTGTATGTACCTTGGTATGTATTTGCGTAGATATCAAAATCCTTCCCCCTACTCATGCCAGGATATTTGTGCCAATACTCACGTTTGTGTATATCTATGTCTTGGATGTTTTTGGATATAAACGTTGTTTTTCAATTTTTGAAACATTTTTTTAAACATTTTAGAGGGGGGCGACTAGAGTGATTGACTGACAAAGTCCAGTATCCTTTCCTGGATAATGCGGTACTCTTTAATCCTGTCTTTTACAAAATCTCTCCCGGATTCTGTCAGCGAGTATACCTTTGTTTTATTGTCAGGTTCTATCCGGCTTTTTGCAAGTCCTTTCTTTTCAAGTGAATATAGAAAGGGATAAACCACGCCCTGATTTGGAAGTATCCCGAAATTCGAGACAAATGCCTTTATTATGTCCAGGCCGCACATCGATTTTTTGTAGAGTATGGACAGGATCAATACGTCAAACGACCTTTTGACATAATATTCTGCGTTGGTCTTTGAAATCGTGCTAAAGGACGGCGAACTTCCCTCTCTTTTATGCAGGGAGCTGAAGATTACCGAGCCATCGTTTGTGGATATGATAATCCTCTCAGAGATGTCCTTTAGAACACCAAGTTTCTCCTGATCCAGGTGGTCTATATCGTGTGAGAACAATACAGCGTTATTTTTGGGGATTTTTCCTAGAAGTATGAAAATATCGATGAAATTTTCCAGGTCATATTGTCCGTCAAAGTCCAGTATCAATCTGATGTTTTTAGAGTTGATATTATTTATTTCCTTTTTTAGTCCTTCTGGATTAGACTTATCCAGGTGTATGTAGCGGAGAGATGGATAATCTTTAAAATAATTTTCGAGTTTATTCTTTTCGTATTTCTTGAGATACGCGTATATATGGTCACCGCCGTTCTGACCTGCCTGAAAAAATGACCTGAATACCTCAAATTTGTCCCTGTCTCTGCCATACAAAAAGACGGCAGGCCCTTTTTCATAAAACCTGTCGACAAATATCAGCCTGTCCGGGACATGTTCTCTTGATATCTTCTTCTTCATCTTCTACCACGTCACATGGCCACCATCCGCATCCATACACATAATTGATTAGCCACGATCACATGTATGTATAAAATTGACCTACCATCACTAATTAACTATCATCATCTCAATTATCATCGTCTCTGAGTACACCTAATTGATCAGCCACCATCGCGTGTATACAATGATTAGACTTGATTTGCGCCTTGCCACCATCGCTGTTAAATCAGTCTCACTGTAGTTTGGGTTTTGGACTATAAAAGACTTACGATGACCTCTAGTATCTCCGAATGAAACTTTGAAATTCCCATAATTTTTCCCGGCTTAACCTATAAGGCATGTCCAAAACATCTGACTTGGGAATGAGGCTAAAAGCCGGGAATTAAGAACCAGTGTCCCAGGAGGTCTTTTTCGCGTTCCTTAGGGTTTTCAAATCTTGAGGAGACCAGTTCCCAGAACCGTTTGTTGTGTCTCCTCTCAATCAGGTGGACGGTCTCGTGATATACCACGTATCTCACTAAATCTTCAGGCAGGTATTTTAGAAGTGTGTTGATGGTCAGATTCTTTTTAGAACTGCAACTGCCCCATTTGGATCTCATCTTCTTAAAATAGATGTGGTTTATATTCACGCCCAGTTCTCTGGAAACTTCTTTTGCAAATGATTCTACAAGTCTTTTAAATTCGTCATCTGTCCTGTCAAGGACAAGCGTTTTTTCTCTGGACGTCTCAAGTGCGGTTTTGATCTCCAGGCTTCGGTGGTATATCCATTTTTCGTGCTTTTTTATTATCTCTTTTTCATCGGCATTTCTCGGTAAAACGAGGAGCAATGTCCCTGTTTTAAATTCGAGTCGTGGATATTTTATATCTCTAAATGATACATCGTACTGGATATCCATGCCGTTGATGCTAACCTGATTTGCCATATTCCCTCACGTTTCCTATCAATTTCTGGTACAGTGAGTCGAGCTCGCTTAGGGTCATCCCGCACCGCCTGACATATCTCCTGATGAATTTGCGAAGTGCCCGTTCCACTTTTTTTCTGGCAGCCTGCTGCATTGTCCATCCTGGAAACCTTTGCCTGTCCAGGATGTCTGAGAGTTCTCTCACATCTTCTATCAGTTCAGGATATCCAGGACATCTTTTGATCTTCTCTTCATTTTCCAATGTCAGCAGTACCGAGTATTCCCAGTCACTGAACTTCAGTTCCTTCTGCCTCCTGGTGAGTTCTATACCTCTTTTGAAGACCTCCACACCCTCTTTGTAGATCTTTTCGAAGTCTTTTGTCTTTTCCTTCCAGAGGTTGAGGATCCTCTCCACCTTTTCTGAGAGGGATTCATAAACAGGGCTTTTTTGTGTTTCAACGAGGACGTACCTGTTGAGGGTGAAGACGATGCTGGCTGCCTTCTCTTCTTTTGTCCTGGCATGTTTTTCCAGGTTTTCCAGAAAGTCGCTGCCAAATTCAACTACAGGCAGGTCTTTTTCCAGGTCTGAGATCTCAGTACTCTCATGGACATATTTTAGCGTCTTCCTGAAATATTTCCGGGCAAGGTTCTCATAGCCCGGCTGTTCTCTTATGACCATTTTGAGGTAGTAAGTGTAGACTGCGGATATCCATCTGTACTTGGGTAATAGGTCTATCTTTGACTCGTCTGATGCAAGGAGCTCGAAGAGTCTTCTTAAGGTTCTGTAATTTTCGATGAATATCCTGCTGTTTTTTTCGCCAGTTGTGAGAACCTCAATAGCTTTCAGCATGGTCTTTCTGTCGTATCTGTATTTTTCGATGCCTTCAAAGAGGCCGAGGATTTCACCTGTAATATCGGCAAAGTCTTTTCGTAGTGCGGTGATGTCATAGATCGCACCCTGGTAGTCTTTGCTGTATGACTCAAATGCCTTTTTGACCTCTTTTAGTATCCCTACATAGTCTATAATGAGTCCTGCTTCTTTTGCATCTTTAAATGGCCTATTCGTCCTTGCGATTGCCTGGAGGATGTGGTGCTCTCTTAAAGGTTTGTCCAGGTACATGGTCTGGAGTACTGGGGCATCGAATCCTGCAAGGAGCATGTTGGTTACTATGAGTATCTTTGGGACCTCTTCTTCTTTGAATTTCTCGATTGAGTCCTTTTTGATGTCATCCATGTCTCTCCCGCCGTACCTGGCCCTTGCCTCTTTTATGTAGTTTCTGACAGGCTCTTTTTCCCGGCTTTCGTAGGTCATGACGACCTCAGAATATTCTCTTGGGAGATGTTTATCCAGGGCCAGTTTATAGAGGATGCAGGCTTCCCTGCTGACTGCAACCACCATTGCCTTGAAGCGTCCATCAAGGTTTTCCCTGAAGTGCTCGGCGATATCCCGGGCGATCATTTCAATCCGTTCTGGGTTCTGGAGATACGCGTTCATGGAGTTGAGCTTTCTCCTGACCCGGTCTTCTACCTCTTCCCTGACATCCTCATCCAGTTCTTCGAATTCCACCTCCAGGAAGGTATCGAGCATGTCCTTTTTGAGGTGGAACTTTTCAAGTCTTGGCTGGTAGACTATCTTTTTTGTGAACCCGTCTTTGATTGAATCGGTTATGAAGTATCTGTCGAGGTAGGGTTCGTCAGGCGGATAGCTGAACTCTTTGTAGGTGTCCTGGTGTTTCTTTGAGATGGGTGTCCCTGTGAAGGCAAAGAAGAAGGCGTTCTGAAGGATCTTTTTCATCTGGCCTGCAAGGATGCCGTACTGTGTCCTGTGGCCCTCGTCTATGAAGGCTATGACGTTTTTCCTTGTGAGGATGGTTTCCCTCTCTTTCGATTGTTCTTCCAGTTCTTTTTGCAGGGTGTCAAGTTCGTCTGGCCTGAATTTGTGGACAAGTGTTATCATTATCCCTCTCTTGCCGCGGCATTCATCGTGCCTTATTACATCCTTCAAGTCATTGATTGAGCCGATGATTTCGGGCTTTACGATGTCCAGGGCGTTGAATCCAATAAAGTGCTGGTCTTCGAGGTCAGTCCTGTCGACGATGAAGAAGATAGTGGGGTTTCCCAGTTGTTTTTGGTGGTAAAGCTTGTTGGCTGCAAAGATCATGGTGAGGGTCTTGCCTGAACCCTGCCAGTGCCATATGAGTCCCCTGTTTTTGTCTTCCCTGCCTTCGAGGTTGTCGATGACCCGCCTGACAATCTTTTCAGATGCCCTGTACTGCATGTATCTTGTGATGACTTTGGTCTCTTCTCCTCTCTCTTCCCTGAAGAAGAGGTAGTAACGGATGATGTTTAGGAGGGTCCCTTTTGATAGCATTTCGATGATGGAGTCGATGTCGTCTTTTCCTTCCTCTCTCCAGAGGTGGATTTTGACATCTTTTTGCCAGGGGACTGTGGGGAAGTATCTTGCTGTCTGCTCTGCGGCTATGCCTATCTGGACGTATTTGTAGAGTTCGGGGATGAGTTTTTCGTAGTCTTTTATCTGCATGTAGGCGTTGTGCCAGTTTTCTGAGAAGCTCACAGGATTTTTGCATTCGATGTCCACCAGGGGGATGCCGTTTATATAGAGCATCACGTCCGGCCTTATTACCCTGTCCCCGCTCTGGTAGACTGCCTGTCTTGTGACAATGAATTCGTTGTTTTCTATGCCGCCGGGGTCATAATCGAAGAGCTGGATATGTCTTACCACCCGGTCTTTTTCGAATTTTACCGGGACTCCCGATTTGAAGAAGTTGAGGATATTTTTCATCCCTTCCATTCCTGATTTGAATTTCAGCTCGTTTATGACCTGCTTTATCTCGTCTTCTCCAGGCCCTTTGTCTGCGTTTAGCTTTTTTAATGCCCTGACGAGATTGTTTAGTAGCAGGGGCTCGTCGAGGCTCTCGCGCTCAAGTTCATCTGGAGGTACAAATTTCCAGCCTTTTTCTTCGAGTTTCTGGATTATGTAGTCTTCGACGAGGGTTTTTTCTGAAAAGTTCATTGCTTTGATCTTACCTCTCTATTTTTTCATGCAGCATTTCTTGTATTTCTTCCCGCTGCCGCATGGACAGGGTTTGTTTCGTCCTATTTTTTTCCTGGGAGTTAATGGTCCCAGTTTTTCTATAATATTTTGTCTAAACCTCTCAGGGTCTTCGATGACACTGATGGTATCCTGAATCTCTATTCTGTCATACTCTGATAAACCCTTAATAGAATATAGCTCCCGAAGCAGAGGTAAAATCTCTTTTCTTCCCTGGGCTTCAAGATCATAGACGAAATCGCCAATCCTAAACCATTCCCGGTACATCCCCGGGTCCTTAATATAGTCTTCCACTGTTTCTTTCATGAAGGAATAGACCTTTTCATCTTTAATCTTAGTCAATGACCCGATGAGAAAGGGGTGGTAGACTTTGTCTTCAAAATCGGATTTTATTTTCTTAAGCAGAGGGGCTACTGCTGGCCTGCCGATGGAAACTAAGGCGAACATGGCATCCTCGCATCCATCCCAGTACTCGCCGAATTCGTTTTCCCATATGAAATTAATCAGGTAGGGGATGGACTTTTCGCTTTTGATCTCTCTTAATACCTTAATGGCAAACAGGGCGCTCCACGTCTCTTCATTGATGAGAAGTGGGTGGAGGTGGTCGAGGGCGCTTTCCCCCTTCGCAGCCAGACTTCTAACCGTGCCGCTTAAGCTCTCTTTTACCGCCCTGTAGGACATGTTGTATCCTTCTTCGTTGTCGTATTTTTTCAGCTCTTCAACCAATGCTAATATCTCATCGTGTCCCATTTTGTTCCTCCAACGTTTAACCTTTTTGTTTCATGGTTTCCGGCCATCTACCTCGCCACCTCTAACTTCACCCTTTTTTCCCGGTGAGGAGGTCGTTCACAATGCCCTCCTTTCTACCAGGATTTTGCGTATCTGAATCTTGAGTTCAGGGATTCTGGTCTGGACGGTCTCCCAGACGATTTGAGGGTTCACGCCAAAATACCCGTGAATTAGTTTATCTCTCATCCCTGCCATTCCTTTCCAGTGTACTTCCGGATGGTCTTCCTTAATCTCATCTGACAGGTTTTTTACGGCTTCGCCAATAATTTCCAGATTTTTCAATACGGCATCTACGGTTTTTCTATCCTCCAGAAAGTCCTCGTAATCCATGGAGCCGGTGTACTCTTCTATCCTTTCTACGGCTTCCAGGATGTCCTCCAGGAATAACCCCTGGTCTCTTTTAGACATAGACAACATCCCCCATGATATACGGTTTTATTCTCTCTTTTATGCATCCTGGAGTCACGACCTCGACTTTTACCCCCAGCTTATCGGCCAGATGATCTTCAAGATCGATAAGCGTGAAGAAATCTACCGGCTTTTCAAAATCTACCAGGAGGTCAATATCGCTTTTTTCTGCCTGCTCCCCCCTGGCATAGGAGCCAAACAGGCCTATGGTTTTGACATGGAATTTTTCTTTGAGATACGGAAATTCTTCAGTTAATGTTTTTAAGATTTCTTTTCTGGTTTTCATATCTTACACCCTCTTTTGACATTTTTAGATAGCCAGGCTGTGTTCTATTGTGATATTTTTGCATGTTCCACGATTTAGATGTTTTCATTTTTATCTGCTACTTTCACTTTTTTCGTTCATGGTGTTATTACCATAATATTATGGTAATGGAAGGATATTTTTCCAGGATGTCTAAATCCTCTGGTCTCCAGACAGAAGGTTTATAAATTGATAGATACCATATACTATTTTACAGG
>WAQR01000164.1 GCA_015520145.1 Candidatus Hydrothermarchaeota archaeon | reverse complement strand
GTGCCGTCTTTTTTATTGTCTTTAAGCTTGAAAATCAGCATCTTATATGCCCTTTTTGTCGTAAATTTGTTTCCTGAGAACTCAAAAATTTTGTTAAAATACTCTTCCAGTTTTTTTATAGCGTCTTCATTTGTGAAATGATGGTGGATTCTAATCTCGCTGTCTTCGTATTCTATTCCATCAAATATCCCTGACAACTTTGACTGCCTTCTGATACAGTCCACCATGCCTTTTAAAGGGATGTCGCTTATAGGTTTTCCGAACTCCTTTTCACAGTTATCTATACCAAACATCACATCCCCTCTTCCAAGCAGGTGTTCAAAATCGTATCTTGATAACACGATATTGTTGTAGTCTGAGTTTTTGAATAATTTAACAAGACCCTTCCAGAATTCTGACTTTCTCCGAATTTCATCATGTACCAGTTGATTGTACGCAAAGGCATTATAGACCGCCTCATATGCCTCTTCTTTGGTCTTACTTCCAACGTATGTCATCACAATTAATGTATCCAATTTTTTTACCTTTGAAAGTTTGAGGCCAAGCTTACTTGCTAGGAATAATGATCCAAAACCTGCTGCAAACTCATTGAATATCGAGTCAAGGCCTGTTAATTTGACCGTAAGCTCTTTTCCATCTTCACTGAAACTCACTTGGATTTCAAGCGGCCATCCGGAATCCCTTACCATCTTTTTGATGTTTTCCTCATCCTCATGCAGGGATACGAATTCCAGCGGGTCAATTGATTCTTCTATAACCTCCACTCTCGGCAGTATCCCTCTACAATTCTTTATAAGCCATCTAAGGACTGGTAGTGGTACAATCACCCCTCTCTGCTTTTCTATAAATACGTGAAATCCCTCGGCGTCAGCATTTTTTGCATTCTCCAGACTGCCGTATTTTTTAATCATGAAATCTGAAAACGATATGACCTCTTTTATAGCAGCACTGAAATTGTTTTTATGTTTTTCTACTATAGGGTTGAGTAAGTCGATATACTTCTTTTCCAAAGAGATGCTTTTCCTTTCTGTAAATTTCATTTAAGCCGTCCTATATTTTCATGGTTTTAATATTCTTATTTAATATTTTTTAATACTTATTAATATATAGTATGACATGGTAATATATAAATTTTGTTATATGATGTGGGTGTAACTTTCTACAGAGGAGTTAATCGATTCACGAGGTTCACAATAGTCTAAGGACATAATTTATAACAAGTATCTATAACAAGTATCTCCAAATGGTCATAATTTGGAACTTCGTCAAAAAACCAGGGTAAGTCTCATCGAAAGTATGAAGATACTAAATTTCATTCGGAGATACTACATAGAAAGCTATATATAACTATATGTGAACTATAGTAACAATATGGTAGATATAACCACTATACAGGTCATGAAGAATACGCGGGACAGACTTTTAGAAATTGGAATGAAAAAAGAGACCTATGACGATCTGATAAACCGTCTTATTGATTTTTATCTAAGTGCTAAAAGAGAGAGTATAGAGAGTATAGAGAGTGCTGATAAGGAGGTATTACCTGGTGAAAGCAATAAAAGCAATATCAAGAAGAAAGGCAGATGAAGAGATACATAAACATATCAGACTGCAGAGTGCGGAAGAACTTTTAAAGAGGGTGGATACAGGTTTTGGACAGAAGACCAGGGCACCCTTCCAGGCAGTCGTTGAGGGGGTGCAGAATTCTGCGGATGCGATTGATAAGGCGCGGGAATCGCTTTTAAATGCCACAGGCAGTGATGATTTCGATGCCAGAATCGAGGTACAGGTAAATGTTATTGATAAGTCCAGGGGCGAGCTGGAACTTAGTATATCTGATAATGGTATTGGAATCCCGAAACGCAAGGTCCCGATTATTGTAAGAGCCGGCGGGACAGGGACAATTGAATATAAGGCGTCGCGGTCTCAGCAGGGGATAGGCTGGAAGGCTGCTGCTATCTATGCCAACCAGAGCACAGGGAAACCTGTGGAGATTATTAGCAAGACATTTTCTGAGAGGACTGCACACCGCCATGTTTATGACTATGGCAAGGGTAAGGTGACGAAGGTTGTAGAAGAACCGTATGAGGGTGAGTTCCCTGACCACGGCACGAGGATGAGCCTTTATCTGATGGGAAATTACTCCAGAGCCAGGGGCAATATTATTGAGTTTATCAAGAGGATGGCTGCAATCCATCCGTATATCACGTTTATCCTTAAGGAAAACGGGACAGTGATTAAGTATGAGAAGAGGAGCAGGACAGGTATCCCGATACCTTCGCCCGTGCCGCCGCATCCAAATTCTGTTGATATCGGCCAGCTGAAAGATATGCTTGCCAGACAGTCGAGGGAGCGGAGCATCAGTCTTTCAGGATTTTTGAAGAAGAACTTTTGCAGGATAGGGGATAAGGGTATAAATGACCTGCTTGAGCGGGCTGTGATATTGCAGTATTTCGACAGCAAGGGGTTTTTTGCAGGGGATATTATTAAGAGGATTTCGCAGAGTTCGAAGGTCAGGGAACTGAAAAACAGGCCGGATAAGCTGAATAAGTACCTGCAGCAGCTTGTAAAGGATGTGGAGATAGATTATGATCTTGCAACAGAACTTGCTGTTAAGGGCAGGGCGACCAATATCCGTTCGTTGAGCAATGATGAACTTAAGAGGTTTTTTAAGCTAAACGGGACTGCACTCCCAAAGTCTGCGTTTACACAGAAGACCACGGTCAACATGATACTAAATGATGAGAATAAGGTGAGGCTTCTGGCAGAGGTTTTGCGCTCTCTCGCGTTCCCTTCGCCGCCGACAGATTCTCTGATGCCGATACCTGAGAAGACGTTTATTGAGGGGTTTACCTCGATTTACAGGCCGGAGAAGTATACCTATGTGAAGAGGAGGCCGACGAGTACGAGCGGGCGGCCAGTACAGGTGCAGGTGCTGGCCATGTACGGCGGTGAGATCCCTTCTGATATGAGGGATCAGGATAAGCTTATCAGGATTGCAAATTGTACGCCGCTTATTTATGAGTTTGGGAGCGATATTATCACCCAGACTGCACGGGAGATTGACTGGTCGATTTATAAACTCGGGAAGAAGGGCAGCCTTCCGACAGAGCCTGTTATTCTGGTTGTCCACGTCACGTCGCCGCAGCTTAAATATCTGGGTGTGGCCAAGCAGGCAGTCGGGGCGGATGATGTTATTTTTGAGGAGATTAAACGCGGGCTTCAGGAGGTGAGCAGGAAGCTGAAGGTTCATGTCAGCCTTATTGAGAGGAGCAGGCAGAGCGGGAAGATTAGGAAGTTTCTGGAGGGGCATGCGAGGATTGTGGCAGAGACCCTGGCGAAGATGACGAGGGCGGATAAGGAGAAGGTGTACAGCGATCTTGTTAGGGAGATCCACAGGCGGAGGCCGGTACATCAGGAGTCTTTGACTGATTATTGAGATATTAGATTATCAGGAGTGTTGTGTAGAGATGAAAGGTGAGAAGAAGGATAGGATGAAGATGAGAGGTAAGGGTAAGGATAAGGGGAAGGTTATAAAGGAAAGGCTTAGTGCAGGGCAGTTGATACGTGAGATCAGGTCAATTGCAGATGGTCTGCTTGATGATATTAAGAATATGAAAAATCCCGGGTTTAGGATTCCGAGCCGAAGTGCTGATAATTTCATATATAATGAGAGGAGGGATGTGATATATCTCGGGGATAAGATGTCGTTGAGGACGTTTCATAATACAGGGACGACCGCAGCGTTTACCCAGATGCTTTTTATTTTGAATATCTTATCTGAGACCGCACAGGCAGGGAAGCATCTTACTAAGAGGGAGGTGTATTATCAGGACCCGGAGCTTTTTAATAAGGATCAGAATGCAAGTGACCACCACATAGAGGATATTGCTGTGATGATGGGTGTTACGAGGCCGTGTTTGAGGGTGGTGGCGACGGCAAAGGGCGTGTGCATCGGGGATTTGACTTTGAGGGAGAGGGGTGATACGTTCAACTGCAACAGGCTCGGGAGGGGCGGGTGGTCGATAAGCCCGTTTATTGATGAGGTGGAGATTGTGGATTGTGATGCGGATTATGTGCTCGTGGTGGAGAAGGATGCCGCACTTATCAGGCTTATCGAGGAGGATTTTCATAAGAAGAACAGGTGCATACTTGTGACAGGGAAGGGGCAGCCGGATATTGCTACGAGGAGGCTTATCAGGAGGCTGAACAAGGAGGAGAAGCTGCCGGTGTATGTGCTGACTGACAGCGACAGCTATGGGATGCAGATATGTTCGAGCTATAAGCGCGGGAGTATTGCTTTAAGCTTTGAGAGCGCATATCTGGCTGTACCGAGTGCAAGATTTTTGGGCCTACTTCCAAGCGACCTTGACAAGTTTGATGTCCCGAAGGCTGCAAGGCTGACGATGACGGAGTGGGACATAAAGAAGGCAAAGGGGATGCTGGAGTACCCGTGGATACGGAATAACAGGAAGTGGAAGAGGGAGTTGAAGCTGATGATTGATACAGGGGAGAAGGCGGAGTTGCAGGCACTTGCAAGGCACGGGCTGACGTTTATGACGGATGTTTATATCCCGCAGAAGATGGAGGCCGGGGAGTGGATATAGGGTGGGGGAGGAAAAGATAGACCTCGAACATTTACCTACTTACCCGTTTTTGGGTGTCAAATCAAAGTTAATTGGGTATCAATATCATTTATACTACAAGAA
>WAQR01000163.1 GCA_015520145.1 Candidatus Hydrothermarchaeota archaeon | reverse complement strand
CCAGTTTTGTTGTGAGGGGCCCGTATCGAGTTAAAGTTATCCTCAATCTAACCAATCCAAAGACCCCGACTCAACTGGCAAAAGACCTGGGAATACAAAGGGCACACGTCAGCAGAACTCTTTTGCAGCTTGCTGAAAAGGGGATAGTGGAGTGTTTGACCCCTGGTGAAAAGATGGGCAGACTTTACAAAAGGACCAGGGAAGGGGATGAGATAGCAGAGTATTTGAGGAAGATTGAAAAGTAATGGGGAATTATGTATGGGACATGACCTTATATCACCACCGGATTGAAATCAAAACAGGCATTGTTGAAATCGTTTCCTTTTTTGTGTGATTCTTACAAAAAATTGTGCCTGGCAAAGAGGTTGGTTGGGATGCATAATGACCATTTTACTAGATAGTTTCTAGACGGTAAGGAGATTATTATTTGTAAGGGTGATAAAAAATGTATGTAAAAACAAAAGTGACCTCCAAATATCAAATCACCTTACCAAAGAATCTCAGGAAAAGGTTTGGAATAGAGAGGGGAGATAATATAATATTCGAGGAGAAAGCCGATGAGATTCTCATGAAGGTAGAGAAAAAAGTCGATCCCGTGGAAATTATAGAAGGGATCCTGGAAGGAGAGGACATATACGAGCTGAAGGAAGCAGCAGCGTCCAGAATACGGAAGGAAAAGCTGGGGCTTGAATAAAGATGAGGTTCATGGACGTCGGGATACTCCTATGTGTGGCTTTAAAGCAGCCTGAAGAGTATTTAAAAGGCTGTAAGGCCCTGCTGGAAAGGCTTACGATTAGACCAGGGGATGGGCCAGGAGAAACTGTGGCAACAACGTTCCTTACTCCGGCAGTGTTCTATTTCTTGCTGGAAAACAGGGAGCATCTGCCAAGAAAAAGGATAACACCTGTGATGAAAGCGATGCAGAACCTCAGCATAAAGATACTGCCCCTGCATAATGGCGGGCTCGTAGAAGAGGCCGCAGTACTTGCAGGTAGGTATGATATTGATTTTGACGACGCAGTTAATGCCATTGTTATGAGGGAAAACGAGATTAAAGAGATATATGCCCTGGACAGGGACTATGATAAACTCGACTGGGTGAAGAGGATATTACCGGAATGATGAGACTCTTTTGTGACGTTTTGGAGAAGAGGGAGAAAAGACGTAGCAGGAACTCAGTTTTTACTTATTTTCATCCCCTTCCATCTTCTTTTTGATCTCCTCGATCTCGTCTGCCAGGACGTGGATGCAGCCGGAGAGATAGGTTATGGGTACCTTGCAGGCTGGGATCATGCACCCGCCCTTCCAATCAATTTTATCAATGTTAATACCATATGAATTACATGGTGATGTAAAAATGTCTGTACAGGCGACTTTTAGAACCACGAGAACTCTTGTAAAAGAGATAGAAAACCTCGTGGAAAATGGCGTATACAGGAACAAAACAGAGGCCTTCAATGAGGGTTTGAGAACGATAATAAGGAAGCACAGAGCAGACAGGGCCTACAAAAAGATCCTTGAGATAAGAAAGGGTACCAAAGAAATATCATCAGACCTCACCGGGGCGGTGGTCAGGGCTCATGAGGAAGAGGACGAATTATGATAACCCTGGACACAAGCGTTATAGTTAAGTGGTTTAGAGAGGGGGAAGAATATGAAAAAGACGCATTAAAGATATTGGAAGACATTAAGTCCTTTAAAGTTACGTGTGTTGCAAATGAATGGCTGATACTGGAGACGATTCGGGCTTTGGTTAAAGCTGGATACTCAAAAGAAAAAATCGATGAGGTATATGAAACACTGACCGAATTGATGAACGTCAATGCGATAAGAAAAGTCTCAGTCGGAGACGTTATCTCTCATTCCAAATCAATTGAATATGAATTGAAACTGTATGCTGCCGATGCAGTACATCTTGCTACAGCCATACATTCGGCATCCAGAATATTGGTAACAGAAGACCGACATCTGCTTAAGAAAAATGTTAAGGATTATGCTGATAAACATAATTTGAAAATATCGCACATCAAAGAGCTTTGATACTAACGCTCCCCTGGTTTTTTATCCTCTTCCATCTTCTTTTTGATCTCTTCGATCTCGTCTGCCAGGACGTGGATGCAGCCGGAGAGACTGGTTATGGGAATATTTCCTCTTACAACACCCATGGCGATTGATCTTACTTTGTCGAGTTTTGTGGGGGTCATGGACTCACTTTTTCCATCTCTCTATTGATTTCTTGGATTTCCATCCTACCGGAAAACCTGTAATATCTTCTCTCAACTCAGTGTCGAATCCCTTTAGAT